>NZ_DKSP01000136.1:0-8896 GCF_002472745.1 Sphingobacterium sp. UBA7253
TTCACTAATTCGCGGTCGATAAGAGATAAAATCTGACTAAAAACCTTTAACTTTATCCTGGCGGTGGGTTATAATTTTGCAATTTAAATATAGCAACTTTGCTATATCCAAACGCCGCCACTTTTTAAACGTTTAGGACGCAAGTGACCTCCAATACTAAAATTCCACATGGAAGGACTCTGGTTAAACCCACGTTGACCAGTGATGATGCCACTTATCTCTACATAGCCATGCCCGGCGAGGATGTCGACTTTGCTTCTGTCCATGCCCGAAAGGAAATTATCGGCAGTTCCCCAGGCCGCATTCTCAGAAGATATGATCTTGGTGGATTGAAGACCCGCACTGTTTAATTCGGGACGGAGGTTGTTGGTAATAAACTGCCCCAGATGTGAAGAGTCCCAATAAGAAGCATCCCAGTCTGAAAAGACATTTTCAGGCTCATTTGAAGGAGAAATAGCATTGATTGTAATCCCCTCGTTCTGAAACGATTTTACAAATCCCGTCAGATAGCGAGCAAAAGCTGTTGAAGAAGTATTAAAATTAAGTCCATTAAACCATTTCGCGGAAATACTGCTCGTATTGGTCTTCATGTATAATGGCGGAGTCCAAGTACTTGCCATAACGAAGGGAACTTCATAGCGTTCTTTCGCTTTCTTGATGATCCAGACCTGCCCAAGTTGTTCTTTTTCGTCTGCTGTCAAATTCTGATATGTTGCGCTATTGGGATCCACGTCAATCGAAACTCCTGCCGGTTTAATGGTGACGACCTTGGTCTGTTGGTTAAAAGGGTAGGTATGAAGTACCTTACCACGAAGGATATTCAATTTCAACCCACTGCCTCCCCATAAATAATCCAGGATACTATCTCTTTTTGCGGATTCAAAGAATGGAACAATCCGACCTCCGAATGCTCCAAATCCATCAATCTTTTGATAGGTTTGATCCCAATTCAATGTTGCAATTGTAGCTCCTGCTTGCGCGGATACTGCAGCTTTTTTGTTAAGTTGTGCCTCTTGACTCTCAAGAGTCAATGAATTTTTTTGGCAACTAAAAATAGAAAATGTGGAAACTACGGCCAAAACAGTATAAAGTCTGCTCCAGCGACTGGTTAATTTTAACATAACTTAGTTTTTAAGATTTGTGAATGAATCATTAATTTAATTGTGCCTGGTTTTCTAGGCGGTTCTCATCGTCGTTGTTTTGTTTGCCTCCTTTCTTTGGTTAAAAAAATAAACATTCACCGATTTCCACATTGGTTAGTTTCCGAAAATTAATAATATTTTGGGAGAATTTATTATTACTTCTATTATTTTAATTTTATTTTTTATTCATTTAAAAATTAATACATATTTTTTTAATGATGACTTAATTTTACCCCTTCTTTTCAGCCGAAGATGAAGATCAAGCTTGTCATTGATTATGCATTAAAAACTGATGTCTGATGGTATTTTCAAGTTTACCCACCATGTGTTGATCAACTGTATCGTTGACAATAATGATGATGCCATAATCGTCTGTAGGATACAGCACACATAAGGTATTGTAGCCTATTTTAGTATTCCCATCGTGATAGAAATAGCGGGCACCACGTTCATCACGATTGATCATCCAACCTAGCCCCATACCAAATCCATCGTCTTTTCCATAAGTCAGTTGATGTGTTAGAAGAAGGGCTTTATCGTTTAATTTGAGATTGGCTTCGATGTAGGTCAACATATCATTGATCGTTGAATTCATTGTAGGACCAAAGTAAAATCCCCTCAAATTGGCAAATGGAACAGGCTGTCCTTTATTATCATGGCCCTGCACAATGTCGTTTTTTTGCAACTCATTCAAGTAGGGGACTGTATGGTACATACCAAGATGTCCCTTCAGATATGCGCTGATAAGATGTTCATAGGAATTCTTATAGCTATTTTCCAACAGCGCAATAAGTACCATTACAGCCATGCTATTGTAACTGAATTTTGTACCTGGAATACTGTCCAACTTGACTTTCCTCAGGTCGTCAAATAGGTTGTCACGACTATAATTTCCAAGGTAGTCTACCTGTTCTGGAATAGCGAGCCCCTTTAAACTATCGACAACTTTTTTAGAAAGTAATCTGAAAGTCTTTGGAAGTGCTGAAGTATGATTTGCAAGATGCTTAACAAGGATTCCATGGCCGTTGTATTGCAAATTGGGAAAGTTTCCGGGCAAGTATTTACGGATATCATCATCGAGGTTGATTTTCTTCTCAATGACCGCTTGTGCAAGTAAAGCGGCTACAAACGTTTTCGCTACCGATCCAATGTTGTAATAGTTATTGGCGTTTGGTAACTTTTCTTTACTGTAGTAGTAGGTTGTTTTGGACCCTTTATTGTAGATTCAAATAGACACGCTAAACGTGTTGTTGTTGGAAAGATAATCGACAACACAACGGTTTACAATCGTATCAAGTTGAGTTTTTAGTTTATGGTCCTTTTTGATGGGTTCAAGATACTGTCCTTTTGATGGAAGGCTATTGATGAGCAACAAGGTGCTCAAAAGGATTGATAAGGGGTTGGATAGTAAATTCATAAACAGGTTTATCATTCTTGAAGTTTGAATTTATTGTCGTTAGTTGGAAAGGCCTTCAGGTTACCTACAAACCCGAGGCGGGGGGATCAGCTATTTATAATGGATCAGCAATTATAATAAAGTATTACTGAAAGCTACGAATTGTTAATTTAAATACGACAAAGTTGAGTTTAAAAGGGACGACACTTCTTAATGAGGTATTGTCCCTTTTATTGGATGTAAATTCAGAATAATTTATTGTAAATATGCTTGTTATGGTAGCGTTGTTAAATTTATTGAAGGCGCTGTGCCAGAACCTGGTTGTGTGAACTTCGTTCCGGGATTTACGACGGTATTGAAAAAACCGCCATTTTTCAGGAAGAAGCTATTTCCGGCTATTCCGCCAATTGCGTCTATACGCTGGTTGTTTGAATAGGTCGCATCGACTGTAAAGGTACTTTCCACAACTTTCAGCCAAGTTCCAGTAGCTGTACGAACCCATTGATTACTATATTCTGCAGAACGGCCAAGGAAGCCATTGTCGGCATTGAAATTTTCGAGGAAGCTATGAAAGCCCGTTAAATAGGTATTTGTTTTGGGACGTTTCCAGCTTGCAATGAGTATCCAATTATTGGTCGAAGGATCATTAAACCATGCCGTAAAATCAGTACTTCCATTGTTATCAGGTTCTCCCTTTAATAAAAATTTATAGGTAGTGGCGGCAGTCCAGTTATACTTGAGGTAGCTTTGTCCACCAGAACCTTCACCACCAAACTCACCTGTTGTCGTATTTGTCCCTTTTCTATTTAATGTGATGCGATCCTCTGCTGGTATTTGGGACGGGTTATCGGTGCTATATGGACTCCAAACAGAAAATAGTATTCTGCGCTCTGTCGCTGAATTGACCTGCATACCGAAATATCCTTGGCCGAACCCATTTGCCATAAAGTAAGAACCTATTTTATCTTCTCCGGCAGGCACTTTCACCTCGCTATAATAATAGGATACTTGCTGATTTGTTGGAATGGTATAACTCAAATGGCAGGATGGGCCCCGTCGCGACCAATAGTAAGTATTATCAACATTATTGTCACTATAAATCACAGTGCCATTTGTTGCCGAACTATCTAAAATCAAGTGTGATACATCTGCAAAATAACCACCTGACTTGGTCACACCTTGAAGATCCATTTTTATGTATCCCGCTGTATTTAGCGAATAGGTACCAACCGTGTAATCCTGTAATGTTCCACCCTTAAGTTTGATTTGTTTGCTTACACCGTTGATTGTTAACTTCACCGTACTACTATCGCCTGAAGGTAGCACTTTAGCCCTTATTTTAACACGTAAAGCGCCCGCTTGGGGGACCTTAGCATAGGTACTGATCACGCTATTGGCATTGGTCCAGTTTGCCAATCCATTGCTATTGATGACTTCTACTGCACCGGAAGGTGCCGAAGTAACAAAAGCATTGCCACCTAAGGGAACTTCGTATCCGCTTACACCAGGGGATGCGGCCCGTAGCGATAATTTCTCTTCTAAATTTGTTTGTACCTCGCTTTTTTGGCAAGAAAGAAAGCTTGCCAATACTGTACAGAGCAGTAGCGTAATTTTGGAATATCTCATAATTTAAATTTAATTGTTCACCCTAATTTTATAAATACAATTAAATTAAACGAAAACTATACAATGCAATCGTTTGTGTGAATTGCTTTTGTAACAAAAGAGATACTTTAAGTAATGGTCATTATCCATTTAATGAATTGTCGTTAGGTAAACATTGCAATGCGCAATAGTTTAAATCGTCCCCAATGGTTGGTTTCAAAGAAATGGGCCGTAAAAGGAATTCGTGAAAACGGATAATTAGGTCGTTGAGTTGAAGTAAAGTAGCATAAGCCAAACTATGCTTGATTTATAAATTATATTTTTATAAATTCATTATGGAAGATTAACCATTTATTTTTCGCTTAAGCGAGAGCAATCATTATTGTTATGAACTTGCCGTAATAACATATTGAAATTTATAAAAATTAAGCCAATGTCCGAAAATAATTTTGCTGAACTTTATAAAACTTGGCCCACAGATCAGTTGCTGTCTGTGGTAGATAATCCCGATCACTATGAGCCTTCGGCCCTTGAAGCTGCCGAGATTGAATTAAAAAGTCGACAGTTGACCACCGAGGAGTTGACAGCAGCAAGATATGTGCTTAACCAGCGAGAAGCGGAAAAAGAGACTAATATTGATACGATAAAAGCCAAAGACCAATGGACTATTACCGGTAGATTTGATACGCCCAGGGTACAAGTGGTCAAAAGAAGTATCGTGCGGATCTCATTTTTTACAGGTATCCTCATTGTGTTTAAAGGCTATAATCTTTTTCCTGCACTGTTATATCCGATCAAATATTTCAAAGAGCTACCGGATAACTACACATTATTGTCCTTTTTCAATGTAATGGTTTTAATAGTAGGTTTCCTTTTGTTTTGGTTGTTGAAAAGAACTGGATGGATACTGCTCACACTCTTTTTTGCAAGTTCCTCATCCATGGTTGTTTCTACCTTGATGTACATGCTCTTTCAAAGCAGAAGGGAGGCCAAAATTTTAGTGGAGTTCAATCCAATTCTACAGCCATATCCTTTGGAGATGTATATCTTACCAATTTTGCTCTATGGTTTTTTGACCTGGATTTTGTGCACAAAAAAAATACGTGAATGCTATTTCATTAGTAAAACAGCGATGTTTTGGACACTTGCAGTTGGTATATTGTTGATTCCATGCCTTTCTTTTTGGCTAATGCTTTAATGCCGATTAATTTTTACTTTTGAAGGCAAACCTGCTTTTATCGTTTTTTTGTAAGTTCGCGACTTCCAATTTTGTAGTCGTTATTTAACAAAGAACAGTTGCTGTAGGGACAATAGACTAATAAATAGTGTATGAAGATTATTGAAAGCATAAAAAAGACGAACTGGTTGCGTATCGCATTATTTTACGGATTGTTGATGTTGGGAACTTTTGCTATACGAAAGCTTCCTAATATTTTCCAGATGGCTATGAAAGATGTTTTTAGTTTTCCATTACCCTGGAATATGAATCACGGATTGATTATTCTGATTATCTCGGCATTTTTTTATGCTTTGTCAAAAGTCGTTTCCACCGTTACACTTTTTGGCCCTAATAAAACAAAGTCACTGTTGTTTCCATTCCTTTTATTCGCAGGATATGGTATTTATGGATTTAATAATAATTACGGTGTCGATGAGCACGTTTGGGCACTGTTGTTCTGCCTGTTTACATTGCTGTATGATATCATGGAGGAATTTACTTGGCGGGGCTATTTGAATGATAGTCTAGGTGAAATAAAATGGCCCATTAAAAGTGTGATAACGGGAATATTTTGGGCGATTTGGCATCTTTTAATTTTTGATAATTTTAGCCAATTTGGTGGTTTTGCCGGATTTGTGCTTTTGTGTATTGTCTTTTCATTTGTATTGACTTTCTCCACCGTAAGAACCAATTCAATTATAGCTCCAGCTACTTTACACGCACTTTTGGGGAAGACAAATTTAGTCACCCTGTTATTATTTATACTGTTTATTATTTTATTACTCTTTTGGAATAAGAAATTCAAGGGATCAACCAGCGATGCCGAACTCAAATCGTAGGAAATCGCTGGAGGACCATTGCTGCACTCAGCCGATCAATTTTGAGTATCTGACCATAAGGAACAGCGGGCACAAACCATAGCGATCTATAAACAAACTGCTGCTCCCTAGGTCATTTAGACTATTCGGCCAGTGTATCGGCATGTCGATGCATAAGCTTCCAGGTACCTTGCTCTTTTCTGAAGATTTCGGTGATTCTGAGATTGAAAATCACCACGGTATCTTGTCCTTTTATGTTGACGGACGAACGTTGTATACCCGTCCAATAGGCTAGCGTATCACTTGCATCTTGATGGATCACTTCAAATTTGTTTTGTGCACCCGGAAGGAAATTGGAAGCTCCTTTTTGGTTAAAATCATTGACCTGTAATACCCCAGAAATATATATTCCATTGGGCGGAAAAATTGTGGCAGGCTCATTTGAGACAGAAATATCTTTTAGGGAATCAAAATGACCCTCCACAAAATCTGTTGAGGCTTTTAAACGGATAGCCATAAATTTTTCGAAATCCAAGAGTGCATTATTGGATGTTTTCATATCTTTTATCTTTGTTTAATTGATACAAAGTTCCCAAAATGAAATTATTCTAGCCTGTGACAATCGTCACATAATGTCAGGTGTTTAATCTTCTCCGACGAATCCGGCTTAAGGTTTCTCGAGCTACTCCCAAAAAAGAAGCCAATTGAGAAAGTGGTACACGTTGTGAAATTTCTGGATATTTTTTTTCTAGATAACACAGACGTTCGGCAGCCGAATAGAGTTTAAATAGATTGGCAAACTCTTCCTGGCGTGAAGCAAACTGCCTGATACAAAACCGTCCCAACCGTTCTATTTCTATAACCTGTGCAGCAAGTTCAAATAGTGTCGACTTATCAAAAATAATGGTCCTTAAGTCCTCACAGGCAACGATGTTAAATTCGGATTTTTGCCCGCTGCCAAAACTTTGAATATTGGTAGCGATATCGTTTTCAAAGAAAAATCCTGTGTTTTTGACAGTTCCATCAATAACATAATAACTTCTACAATAGCCTTTGTCGATAAAAAAGAGCGAATTGCAAACTTTACCCTGTTCCAGCAGTAAATCATTTTTTTTGAAGTTACGCAATGTCAATGCTGGCTGCAGCAAGTGCCAGCTATCCGTCGAAAAGTCAACCAATGCGTGAATGTAATTGCGAAGATTGTCCATGGTTAAATGGTTTCATCGTCGTAGTGACGCATAATGTAATAAAAATAGTCTATCATCTTCAGGTAGTTTTCAATGCTGATGTATTCATTGGTACTATGCATACTCTGCTGTTCAGCGTGATTAATTTTAATGGGCATAAAGCGATAAATATGATCACTGAGATTTTGGTATTTGATAGCGTCGGTTCCGCCAACAGTCAGGTAAGGCGTAACAATAAGATCAGGGTATAGCCTGCGGATAGAAGCTTCCATCATCGTATAGGCTTTAACGTCTGTTGGTGAAACTTTGGATGCTTCTCGGGCATTGTCGACCTGTTCGATTTCAACATCAAACCCGCGTGTAGCCTGCTCGACATGATCCCGAACTTCCCGCAGGGTGTTTTCAGGCAGTAGCCTAAAATTGACAACAAATTCAACTTCAGGTGAAAGTACATTGGGGGCATCGCTGCCCTTCATCATCGTCAGTGCTGTAGTTGTTCGCACGAGGGCATTAGTCGAGTGGTTTTTCGTTAGTTGAGCCAGAAGTAAAGGTTCCATAAGCCAGCGATTAGCGATCGCAAAACGGGAGACAAAAGGCATGCTACCACCAACCTGTTGAAAGAAGTTTTGGATCATAGGGCTGATCTGTGCTTTCATCTGGTGATTTTCTAAGCGCTGCATAATGACTGCCGCTTTACCAATTGCACTCGTCGTTGGTGGCATCGAAGAGTGCCCACCAAGACCTTTGACCTTAATTTTCAGGGATAAAAATCCCTTCTCCGCGCAACCGATCAATGCTACATCGGAGCTGATTCCCTTGACCGAGCCCTTTTCCAGAATGAGTCCACCCTCGTCATAAACGGCTTCGAATTTAAGACCTTTTTCTTTGAAGTAGTCTGCTATTTTAGCTGCGCCGCGTACGCCACCAACTTCTTCATCAAAACCAAAAGCGAGGTAGATATCCCGCTTGGGCTGTACCTGTTCTCGAACCAACTGTTCCGTAGCTTCAAGTAAGGAGAAGAGCATGCCTTTCATATCTAAGCTTCCGCGGCCATAAATGCGGCCGTTGGCTACTGCCCCCGTAAAAGGTGCATAGTCCCATTCTTCGGCTATTTCACTAACCGGCGGTATTGCCTGGTCTCTAGGCTGAAATAGCGTTGAATCGTTATTTTTTATAGCAGCTGAACCGGGAGGAACCACATCCATATGAGAAAGAAAGGGTAGCGGAAGCAAGCTATTGTCGCTTCCCTTGAGTCGAATGACCAGCGCGTGGCCATTGACCGTATAGGTTTCCAGGGAGCGATAGATCAGTGGGAAATTGTGCCTGATGTAACTATTAAGTTCTTCAAAAGGAACATGATTAAATAATGTCGAGTCGCCAAAAGAGATTGTGGCTATTTTGATGCCGCCGGCAAATCGGGCAACAATGCTATCATTGACCGCTGGCTGCACAGGCGCTGCAGCAGATTTTTTGACACGCGTAAACGGGTAAGTCAGCGTTCTAATTAAAAGCCCAATGATAAATAGGAT
>NZ_DKSP01000136.1:8966-14366 GCF_002472745.1 Sphingobacterium sp. UBA7253
GCCCAATGATAAATAGGATAAGTAAGACAAAAAGGATTAAGAGAATTTTCTTCATAACAGACCTCATATTAACATAAGAACTTACCTTATATACGCTGGGAAAAACCTGTCCAGCGTATATCCTGTTGTTTCTAGTAGAACACGAAAGCCCTTCGTTTGTTTCTTATTTCCCGTTAAATGTGCAATAGCTCAAATTCCTGTTGGACTGTTTCTTGCCCATTGACAATAATTGAAATTTTATGTTTCCCGGCATAGAATTTCCGGGTAGTAATCAATTTGAAAGATTGCTTTCGCTCGATACGGTTTATTTCAGTTCCCTGATAGATTCGTTCACTAATTTTAAATACCTTTCGAGATAGCTGACCATTTGACTTTTGATAATATAACCCATACTCCAAACGTAGTGATCGGGGGGCGCTGCTTCCATTCTTAATTTCAAAGGAAAAAATAAGGTGTTCACCTATTTTAACTGCCGGTGTATGGATACTGAGATTCCTAATATGAAAATCGCTACTATCCAGTCCATAAAAGCTTAGAATTGCTGGATGTCCTTGTTTGAGTAAGGTACGGCAGCCATGTTTGATGATGGCATCTGTATTTTTACTGATTCCATTCCACTGCTGGGCAATGGTCAGAACGAGATGGGGATGATCTTTGGCAATATCGTTGAGATTGTTGGCCACACTTCTTCTTACGCTCTCGGATGGGTCATTATGGAGGTTTTGGAGGATAGGCAGGATAGGGGAAGGGTCGTTTTTCAACGCTGGAATTGCCATCGCCCAGGGGAGTCGGGGCCTAGATCCTTCACTTGCAAGGCGTCGAACTTGAGGATGTGGGCTTTTGGACCATCTTTCCATTTCCGCGATCATACGAGATCCATAGTTGATAATAAATGGACGGACGGCAAATTCGCAGGTTATGAATCTCGTGACGATTTCAAATGACTGCACAGCTGTTTCAAAATCTCCGATACCGTAAGTTTCGATATAGTCCGGAAAAATAACATATTCAAGGCCTCCCCGATGCTTCGTTTCTAAGAGATGTTCCACCACTTGTGTTAGTAAGGCCGCTGCTTCGGGAAAGGATGCCGGCATAAATTCATGTAAGGCCACTGTGCTGTGTTTTGTACGCTGTTTCCATTCCATTTCATGAAAACTGCCTGAAAAAACGCGTTTGATAAACTGTTCTCTGTTAAAACTGTTGTCAACGCGGTGGAACTGATCGGCAATAAACTGATAAAATTCCGGTGTATATATATCTTTAATTAGGGCCATGAGTTGAAGAAATAGCTGTTAAATATCGATTAAGGAAGACAAGATACTAATTTTTGGACTTTAGTATCTTGTCATGTGAGCGGATTAGTTCGTGGCTTCTACGCCAAATTTTTTGATCGCCTCAGGGCTCAGCGGAGTGAAAAAGTTAAGCATGTTACCATCGGGATCACAAAAAAGCAATGAGCGATTACCCCAAGGCATTGTTGTCGGTTCCTGAATGATTTTTGAAGCACTATTTTTGATCCGAATATATTCATGATCTACATTTCCCACTAAAAATTCAATAATAATAGGGGCCATGTTACCAAAGATAATGGGGCTGTCGCTAAACATTTGCATCGTGCGAGTACCTCCTATAGCTAGGGTAATCGAACTGGTGGAAAGCTCGGCAAAATCTGGTGTAAACCATTGTGCGGTGAGCCCCAGGATTTCTTCATAGAATCTGACGGACTGCTGAATGTCATTTGCAATCAGTCGAATGGATGTTAGTTTCATGCTGATATAAATTTATTGATGACAAAGTTAAAAGGGCCATTGACAATAGTCTGTCAATAGCCCGATTGAAACTGTCCATAAATTTACTTATCCTTGCTAGATTAGTACGTCGTCAATAATTCCAAATTCTTTTGCTTCTGCAGCAACCATCCAGTGATCCCGGTCGCTGACATCATGTACGCGTTGATAGCTCTGTCCACTGTGTTTGGCAATAATATCGTACAGCTCTTTCTTAATTTTCAGCACTTGATTGGCTGTAATTTCGATGTCCGAAGCCTGTCCTTGAACACCGCCAAGTGGCTGATGGAGCATCACCCGTGCGTGTTCCAGTGCGCTACGTTTGCCGGAAGCACCGCCGCAGAGTAATATCGCACCAAAGGAGAGCGCCATACCTGTGCAGATCGTTGCAACATCCGGACTGATCAATTGCATTGTATCATAAATACCTAATCCGGCATACACTTCACCTCCGGGAGAGTTGATATACAGTTGTATATCTTTTTTGGGGTCAACAGATTGAAGGAATAGCAGCTGGGCTTGTACAATATTGGCGATGTTGGATTCTACAGGAGCACCCATAAAAATAATACGGTCAATCATCAATCTGGAAAATACGTCCATTTGTGATACACGCAATTCGCGTTCTTCGGTGATATATGGCGTCATGGCCAACGGAATGCGTGACTGCTCGATGCCTGAAATATAATGATCCACTAGATCTTTTTGGACATAACAATGCCCTACCGCAAATTTGCGGAACTCATTTTTGTCAATCGTCATGATGTTAGGAATTTAGGATTTGCTAAATAGCTTTATTATTTTTTTTCTAAAAGAGACATGTTCAGGATGTGTAAATAATGCCTGCGTCATGGCTTCAATTTCCATTTTCACTTGTTTGCGCCCGAATTGCCGAATAGCTGCATAAGCTTTTTGTTGCGCAATAACCTTGTGTGCCAACTCTTCGTCCAACACCAATTTCGCTTCAAAAAGCAGTGCATCTTCCGGCTTCGCTATTCCAAAGATATACGCTTCTATCTGTTGGATTTCATTCCATGAAGTCATCATAAACCAGGGATTTTTGTTTAACGGATTCTCTAACTTTCTCCAGGCATTTAAATTTCTGTACAGTGGCGCTCCTTGCTCCCGAATAGCCATATTCATCTGCAATTTCCTGCAGTGACATTTGATCATAATAGAAGCTTTTCAAGAGTTCTAAACATTTACGCCCAGCAGTCTCCAAAAAACGAAACAGCCTTGTGCTAGAAGGAGACTCTTCGGTTATCAAAGCAATATCCACTTGATCTAGGGGAAGGTTTGGACTGGATTGACCATACCGTTTTAACCATAGATTTTTGGCTGTTCCAACCAAATAGCCAATATCGTTGTTTAGTGGTGCTGCTGTTAAAAGAATCTTTTCATAATACACCAGCAAAGCGTCCTGAAATACATCTTTGGCTTCATCCAAATTACCACCCATGCGACTGATATACTTAGCCACGATGGGAAATGTACTTTTATACAAGTTCATAAAGAGCACCTGTCGGTCTATTGTTCGATTTGAATTGATCAATTGTTGCATAGCAATATCATTTATAGACATGTACCAATTTAGTGAAAAGTATCACCTTTTATTTGAAAAATTAGTTAAACAAAAATGCTTCCCTTTTTTGGGGAAGCATTCATTCGCTTATCAGAGTTAGCTTATTCCAGTTTATGTTTCTACTGCTCAAGGTTATTTTTTTAAATCCAGTTCCATCTGGATATTACATCGTTGATAAGGACTTGGATAGCCGCTAATCTTTTGGAACCCCAACTTGTAATAGAGATTGATTGCAGGTTTCAAAATGGTGTTGCTCTCGAGAAACAGTTTTGATGCCCCTAAGGTTTTTGCTTCTTCAATAATTGCTCTTCCCAAAAGATAGCCTATACTTTTGCCCTGCACTGTTGGGGATACCGCCATTTTTGCCAATTCATAGTCAAAATCGGGATGATTCATTTTAATAAGTGAGCATACACCTACAGGTTCATCGTTATAAAGAGCAACCATAATTTTACCCCCTTTTACCAAAATATATTCCTCGGGATTGTCAAGTGCTTTATGGTCAGTTTCTTCCATTTCAAAATAGGTGGAAATCCATTCCTCATTTAAAGACTTAAATGCCAGGCGGTATGTTGGATCATATGGAACAATGTTGACATCCTTACTTTCACGCATTTTCTTTTGTTCCTGGACGCGTTTCAGCAAGGATTTTTGTTCAAGTAGAAATTCCCATTCAGCTAAAGCTTCCCATAGATTGTGCGTGGCTTCCTGGATAACCCCATCTATGGCCCGATCGATATCGATGCATTGAATTTTCATTCTTTCCCAAAGCATTTTTCCTTTATCGGTCAATCCAACCATATTTCGCCGTTTATCCACAGAGCGAAGGTTATTCTCTACAAGACCCGCATTGATCATTTCTTTAACGATTTTAGTGACTGATGGCTGGGAGTGGCCAATCTCTGTTGCTATATCGGTAATTGTTTTTGAATCACCCTCAGACAAGATAAAGAAAACGGGAAACCACTTGGGCGCAAAATCAATCTGATAAAGCTCATGTAATCGGGCGGCCTCTTCTGTGATGTTGGAAGCCATATAGCGCAATCTGCTGCCTAATGCTATTTTTCCTGTTTTTTCAAATAGTTCCATCGTATTATAAGTAATTATATAATCAGTTATGTAAATGTAGGAAAATAATTTAAATGTTGTAAAATTTAAATTTTAAAATTCTGCTGAAACAAAAATATATCGTTGTTTTTTTCGTTATATTTCAATAAATTCAAAGCGTAAAAAACCAGAACCCCTTAAGATAGACCGAAGGACATGAACGAGTTAGAAACTTATTTCCGAAATAATGATGCGAAGCTAATCAATAAATGGATGCATTATTTCGATGTATACGACAGACATTTTAGTCGTTTCAAAGGCAAAGAGATCGTGGTGTTGGAAGTTGGGGTTTTTCAGGGCGGAAGTCTTCAGATGTGGAAGAACTATTTTGGTGATCGTGCGAAAATTTACGGTATCGACATCAATCCGCACTGTAAGGAACTCGAAGAAGAGAATGTAGAGATATTTATTGGTTCACAGTCGGACCGGAAGTTCCTGCGGCAGGTAAAGCAATCCATTCCGCCGATCGATATATTGATCGATGATGGTGGTCATACGATGATACAACAGATTGTGACATTTGAGGAGCTTTTTGATCATGTGAAAGATAATGGCGTATACCTTTGTGAAGATTTACATACATCTTATCAGGTATTTTATGGTGGTGGCCATAAAAGGAACGGTACTTTTATTGAATACAGTAAAAATTTTATTGATTACATCAATGCTTACCATTCCGAGCAACGTGGATTGAAGGTCAATGGATTTACGCGTTCGGTAAGTTCCCTGCATTACTATGACAGCATCTTGGTCGTGGAGAAGCATCGAAGGGATGAAGCACCGATACATATGAAGACAGGGGCAGCGACAGTGAAAGATTTCAATGCGGCTCCCACAGGATTCGATGGATTAAAATGGAAGATTAAGAAACCTGCTTTGACCATGATCAACAAGTTTCTCCGTTTCTTCCGTATTGGTGGGTCT
>NZ_DKSP01000091.1:0-5622 GCF_002472745.1 Sphingobacterium sp. UBA7253
CATGTCAGGAAAATTTATTCTTCAATCTAGGTACTATTGGTGGTTCGTCATCAGGAAACTTAATTTCCAGATTTGCACATTTGGATGAAGAATTGCATAACAAATTAAAAGAATCGGCCAACAAAGAGCAACAGCAGTTTCCCAATGCAATACTTGCCGAGATTTGTCATTACCCAGACAATAATGCTGGTAATATAATTTATAGACCTGCGCTGCGAAAGACATCAATTTGTCTAAGCCCAACAATCGACGAAGAACAAGAGCAAATTGATGTTAATGACTTATACCTGTTCCTTAAAGAACAGCGTCTAATCTTGTGGTCCAAGAAATTCAATAAAATGGTTATCCCCCGTTTGACGACGGCCCACAATTTTGAACAAGGTATGAATATTTATAAGTTTCTCGCAGATTTTCAGTTCCAAAATAATAGGTTGGATCTTTCCTGGAATTGGGGAATTATGAAAGAGCAGCAGAGGCTCCCAAGAATAAGCTACAAAAATATTATCTTGTCTAGAGCCCAGTGGCGAATTCAAAAAATAGCGAAATACCCCAGCAACCCTCAGGCTTTCATAAAAAATATACAAGCGGAGTTAGCAATCCCTGCAATGGTCATCATCAGCAGCGGCGATAATGAACTGTTGATAAATTTAGACAATCCTTTTTGCATAGAAATCATATTGGATCATATGTGCAAAAGAGAGACCATATTAACAGAATATATCCTGAATGACTATTCATCAATAGCCAGGGATAAAGATGGACATATTTTTGCCAACGAAATCATTATTCCAATAGAATCACAACAGGAGACTTTCACAAATGAATCAGCTCCGCAAGACAATAACCTAAAAAGATGCTTCCCTTTGGGCAGTGAATGGCTTTACGCCAAGATCTATTGTGGTTTACATTTTGCAGACACCTTGTTAAAGGAAGTTTTCCCCATTATCGTAGAGACAATTAGTCAACAAAATGTCCTAAAAAAATGGTTTTTTATACGGTACAACGATCCATCGCCCCACATTAGGTTTAGAGTTGAGCTTTCAGATCCAAGCCAGTATTATTTCGTTATATCCACGCTTAATACCCTATTGGAACAGTTTATTAAAGACGGCCAGATATCAACGCTATCCTTTGACACTTATACACGGGAGATTGAACGCTATACCCCATTTTGTATGGAACTTAGTGAGGAGCTATTCTATCAACAGAGCGAAACGGTACTGAAGGTTATCCAACAAAGTACTTCAATCAATGATCGATGGCGCCTGGCTTTCGAAAATATTGAGTCACTATTAGAAGCTGCAAAATTTACACTGATCGAGAAAAGAGATTTCTGCCTACAGATGAATACCCTTTATCAGCAAGAATTTGATAATAATAAAAACCTTTGGATTCATCTCAACAATAAGTTTAAAGAGAAAAAAGACTGGTTCGACAAACCTTTAGACAACCTAGAAGAATCGAAAAAGAAACTAAATGCACTTCAATACAGCATATTTAACACCTTACAGAGCCATAACGAGCAAGATGAATTCAAGTCGGCTCGGACATCGTTACTATCAAGCTACATTCATATGTTTATTAATCGATTGTTCATGTCTGATCAACGCTTACATGAACTTGCCGTTTACCACTTTATGGTTGGCTATTATAAAATGCAAATTGGGAAACAGAAAGAACGTATGAATCCGATAAATTATAGGAGTCCCATCTTCGCGAAAAGTTGATTACGATATTGTAAACCTATACCGAGTTCTGTCCCATTTTTCAGAATGACTTTACTTGCCTCAACACCCTTGATCTGTTTGATATTGACAATATAGGACCGGTGCATACGAGCAAACATATCCCAAGGCAGTTCTGCTTCCATATCTTTCATGGTAGACAGCAACGTTTGCATACCTTCTAACGTATAAATTTGAATGTAATCCCCCCAGGCTTTTAGATAGAAAATATCCGCCGGATCTATAAAAATAGTTTTGTTCCGATCCTTTATCTTAATCGCCTTTCTTTCACCCTGTGGGCCCCTTCTAGAAAACAAAATTGCCTTTTGGACTTTTTCAATTGCCTTGATCAAGCGCTCTTCCGTCAGGAGTGGCTTTAAGATATAATCGATCACATCCAGCTCAAATCCATCGACCGCATACTCATAATGCCCAGTTATAAAAACAACAAATGGTGGATGAGCAAGTCCTTTGAGAAAGGTAATTCCGTCCATTTCAGGCATATCTATATCCGACAAAATGAGATCTACCTCGTGCTGCCTTAAAATGTCAATTGCTTGCAATGGGCTCTCGAATACACCCAATATTTCGATCAGGCCTAATTTGGAAACTAATTTCTCCAGGCGACCTCTCGCAATAGGCTCATCTTCAATAAGGATAGTTTTAATTCTATTCATAAGTACTTCGCAACCCGTTGCTTTGGTGCTACGGCTCTGTTTCCGAATGTAAAGTTACAACAAGATTAACACTAAATACACCCTCCTGCGACTTTATTTCCAAATTGTGATTATGAGGATAATGAAGTTCCAGTCGTTTTTTTACATTTTCTATCCCTAATCCGCCGATATAATTTTCTGGTTTTGAAAGTTCTCTATACGCATTAGCCACGTGCATATACACCTTGTCATCCGCAACCTTAATGTCTACGGATATCCATCCCGCCGAAGAACTTAACCGAGGTCCGTGTTTGAATGCATTTTCCACAAACGGAAAAAAGATCAAAGGAACAATCATGCTGTTTTCGTCCTCGGCCACCAAATTTAGATTGATCTGCACGGTCTCGCTATAGCGTAACTTTTCCAATTCAACATAATCCTTTAGCAATTGAAATTCGCGACTAATTTCGATCCTGGGTTGATTACTTTCATGCAGTAAATACACCATAATACTACTTAAACGCATCATACTTTCGCCGCCTCGTTCATCATGATCAGATACCAGCACATAGATGCTATAAAGTGTATTAAGTAAAAAATGTGGATTAATCTGGTATTTTAGAAAGGCAAGTTCCAATTGGACATTGTTCAATTCTAATGCTGAATTTTTCAATTCGAGTTTCATTTTTGAATTTCTGACAGACATAAATGCCTGTACAATTTTTACAGTCAATGGCAGCGCCACCAAAAAAATAAAATCCAACAAATAATCGCTAATGGAAGAAAGGCGAAAAGCACCAAAGATTCCTTGACTTAATATTATTTCAAGATAGCTTGACAGGCGAACATCTGGTGTTAGATATTTCAACGTTAATAGGGCAGCAAAGTAACTTAGAAACGACCACCAGGCGTAAATAAACAACAACCATAATATACATAATACAAACTTCCCTGGAATAAACCACCGCGGAATGATGATATATGCTGTCACATAAAATATTGTCAACAAAGAAAAGACGTCCTTTACAAACAAAATCCAGGAATTATCAATATCTATCCGCTGATAGGAAATGAATTGCATTCCCAAAACCAAAAACCAAAAACACAAATGAAGAATAATACGTTTCCCCGTATTGTAATTTTGGAAAAACCTGTTCATAGATAGCATACTTTTCAATAATATCAGTCTAATATAATGATATCCTTTAGTTTGTGGTAGTCTGACTTATCAAGTGATAACGCAAAAAGACATTTCTGCGACAAAAAACAACCACCTATAACGCTAACAATCTGAATATATCCAAATTAGGATCTGAGCAAATCAAAAAAATAGCATTACGCTCAAAACAATAAAATTGTAACAAATATATTGCTTTAAAATGAATACGATTTTTAGCGTGCACTCAACAGCTAGTTCATCCAGCAAATAAAGTAATTTGCTAATTTATCAATATAGAATAGCGTTATCTCTAATTTCAATTAAGTTGGTAATTTTCAAAACTTACCTACTAAGGTAAATATAATGCGTAGCGATCACTAAAATGTCTATTTACATAACATAAATTGTCCATAATTGAAGGCTCTGCAAAAAAAAGTTATTGCGATCTTCCGTATATTTAATTTTACAGAACCCACATAAACAACAATTAGATGTCAACTACTTTTATGCAGCTTTGGTTATATAATAACTGGGCCAATACAACACTACTGGATAAACTGAAAAGTGAAGGCGAAAATGTACCTCATTCTTGCATACGGCTCTTTAGCCATATTGTCAATGCTCAGATTATTTGGTTAAGTCGATTAACTGGTGAAAAACCACCTGTTGGTGTTTGGGATGAGCACAGTATCATCGATTGCCAAAGGTATCACGATTTAGCTTCAGAAGGATTTGGGCAGCAGATTCAGCGCAGAAATGATATAGAGGATGAAATTATCAATTATACAAACACACAGCATCAGGCTTTTCATAATAAGGCCAACGACATTCTGTTACACGTCTTTAATCATGGCACCTATCACAGGGCGCAAATAGCAAGCGAAATGCGGAAAAATGGTATTGAACCTATCAACACAGATTATATCACTTTTGTTCGCACATAACAGTACTGTAATCAGACGCCACTGTAGTCTGATTACAAAAGAAGAAGTTTTATTCAAATGCCGATTTGCTCCAAACGATAAATATCATGCTGGATCAATCCTTCCGTAAGGTAATAAAAGGAATACCCTAGGACATACTCGTTTTCAACCAGATAATGGTCGCTTTGATTTTTAAGCAGTTCTATTAAAATTTTGATCTAGTCGATTCGACCTATCCTACACATCTTGCAATTGGCGGACTAGACCCTCTATAATATTGGAGAATACCTTAACTTTGAAACAAAATGAGTTACAAACATATCTTTAAAGCGACCTTAACATGGAACCATCCTGAACAGCCTAGTGCTGTGGGTTCAAAAATTTATACAAAGAGCCATCACATCGCGATCGAAGGCAAAGCTGACCTGCAAGTTTCCGCAGCAAAAGCATTCAAGGGTGACCCCGTATTGTACAATCCGGAAGATTTGCTGCTTAGCAGCCTGATTTCTTGCCACATGATGTCCTATTTATACGTCTGCTCGAAAAATGGCATCGAGATTTTATCCTATACGGACAATGCTATCGCTACCCTCGAAACGGATGGAGATGGAAGTGGTCGTTTTACGGAAGTTATATTACACCCCGAGGTTCTCATCACAGATGAATCCCAGATAGAACTTGCTTTATCCTTACATGCCCAAGCAAATAAACTGTGTTTTATTGCGAATTCATGTAATTTTACTGTGCTGCACCATCCCCAATGTCAAGCGATCTAATCATACCTAGACGTTCTATCGAAAGAAAAAAGCCTCTTGTTTTCGGTTTGTTAACACAACCGAAAATATAACACGCAGCAAAAATTCGTAATTAAATAACAAACAAGTTTTTAAGGATTTCATTACTTTTGAATCATGATGGAAAATTCCAAGAAAAAAGCAGCAATCGGATTCATATTTATTACACTACTAATCGATATTACGGGTTGGGGAATCATTATTCCAGTCGTCCCTAAACTTATCGAGGAATTGATTCATAGCGACATAAGTGAAGCGGCAAAATATGGCGGCTGGCTCGGCTTTGCCTACGCTTTCACACAATTCATCTGTTCTCCCGTCGTTGGTAACCTCAGTGATAAATATGGCAGAAGGCCAATTATTTTG
>NZ_DKSP01000091.1:5688-6745 GCF_002472745.1 Sphingobacterium sp. UBA7253
CAATTATTTTGATCTCACTTTTTGGGTTTGCTGTAGACTACATCTTTCTTGCCCTCGCGCCAACTATAGGTTGGTTATTCTTAGGACGCGTTATCGCCGGATTGACAGGTGCTAGTTTTACAACGGCAAGTGCTTATATCGCCGATATATCTACGGATGAAGATCGGGCAAAGAACTTTGGCTTGATAGGCGCTGCATTTGGTCTTGGCTTTATCATCGGCCCAGTTATCGGCGGTCTACTCGGTCACTATGGTGCCAGGGTTCCCTTTTATGCGGCCGCAGGACTGTGTATGCTAAACTTCCTGTATGGCTATTTTATCTTACCTGAGAGCTTAGATAAAGAAAAACGTAGAGCTTTTGAATGGAAACGCGCAAATCCAATTGGATCCTTTAAGTTTCTTGGAAAACATCCAGAAATATCCGGATTAATCGTTGCCTTAATTTTAATATATATCGCAGGCCATGCAGTTCAAAGTAACTGGAACTTCTTCACCATGTATAAATTCGACTGGACAGAAAGAATGGTGGGTATCTCATTAGGTGTTATTGGATTATTGATTGGATTGGTTCAGGGCGTTTTAATTCGATGGACAACGCCCAAACTTGGTGAACAAAAAAGCATTTTCTATGGATTGACCCTGTATGCTATTGGACTACTGTTATTCTCGTTTGCAAGCGAAGGATGGATGATGTTCGTCTTCCTTATCCCCTATTGCTTGGGTGGTATTTGTGGACCAGCTCTTCAGTCTGTTATTACAAAAAATGTTCCTTCAAACGAACAGGGTGAACTTCAAGGTGCACTAACAAGCTTAATGAGTGCAACATCGATTATTGGTCCACCGATGATGACAAACCTATTTTATTATTTCACCCATGACAAAGCACCATTTAAATTTTCTGGCGCGCCGTTTTTCTTAGCATTTATCCTGATGACGATTAGTGTGATCATTGTCTATAATGCTTCTCGCAAAAGGAGAAATCAGCAAATAAATCTTTAGACCTGATTGATCAGTCTGCACTATTTTCATCTATCTTCCTCTAAAACTCAACTGGCCTA
>NZ_DKSP01000091.1:6833-7945 GCF_002472745.1 Sphingobacterium sp. UBA7253
TAGGCCAGTTGAGTTTTAGAGCTTTGACTTTAAACGGCTCAATGTCTCCTGTGAAATATTCAGATAGGAAGCAACTATTCTATTGGACAGCCTTCTGACAACCATTGGATTTTCATCCAACAATAAACGATATTTTTCAAGGGCATCTTGCATTAAAAATGACATCAGACGCTTTGTATTTGTCACATAGGCAATTTCCAAATAGAGACGGTAGAACTTCTCCCACTGTGGAATAAGGTCCAACAAATGATAAAAATCCTTATGACTTATATAGTAGATTTCAGTAGGTTCCAAAGCCTGAATAAATTCTTCAGACTCTTCTCCTGTAATAAAACTAACTAATGCGGTTGCAAACTGATTCTCAAAGGCAAAGTAGCGTGTTGCTTCTTGTCCAGACTCATTTATAAAAAAAATACGTAAACACCCCTTGGTCACGAAAAATGAGCGTTGGCTTATTTCACCATTGGCCAACAAAAACTCATTTTTCTTTAGCTTTAAAGGCTTAAAATAGGAGCCTATTAGATGTAATTCATCTTCTGTTACCGTAATTTTACTCGTGATATAGGATATCAATAGCTCATCCATTTTAATTGCTGTTCTAAATTAATTTCCAGCAAAACTAATAAAATTGGATTAACAGAAACTAATTTAAGAACTAGATCGGCTCATTTAAATTCGTAAGTTCACTTTCTGCATGCCCCGCTCTCCAATATGCACAGGTATATAGGTCTTGTGAAGTCCTCCCCTTTTCCTCCCGAAAGTAATGACGTAATTCTTTCACAATGGCATACTCCGCAGCAATAAAGATATAGCTCGTTTGATCATCCGCCCTGCTCATCGGTTAAATCAAATATTACCCGGATAAGATGTGGTGTAAGGTACTCTTTTCGGCCAACGCGGAATACCGATCTTATTTTTTTAGTGTTTGTCTGATTCATATACTGTTTTTCGATAATTACTATTTAGCTTTCTATAGGTAATAATATCCTCAATAGATAATACGGTAAGATTATGTTTCAGTCCGAATGTTGAGACCTCATTCAAACGCGCCATTGTCCCATCCTCATTCATCAATTCACATAAGACAGCCATCGGTTCTAAACCCGCCATAA
>NZ_DKSP01000133.1:0-4546 GCF_002472745.1 Sphingobacterium sp. UBA7253
CTCTGGATCTAATCCCGAATTGGGTTCATCACAAAAAAGGTATTTGGGGTTCATACTAATTGCGCGTGCAATTCCAACCCGCTTTTTCATCCCCCCCGATAGTTCCGCAGGAAACAATTTATTTCTTCCCTCCAGATTAACCTGTTCCAGACAATGATTTGCCCGATCTAATTTCTCCGCTTTAGACATATCCGTAAACATGTCCAGCGAAAACATGATATTTTGTTCTACCGTCATCGAATCAAACAGCGCTGAATTTTGAAAAAGCATGCCTATTTCTTTTCGAATAGGAACGCGCTCTTCAAAATTCATCCGAGTAAAATCCTTGCCATCAAAAATCACCTTTCCTTTTTCCGGTTGATGCAGGCCCACAATACATTTCAATAAAGTACTCTTTCCGGAACCCGACCCCCCGATAATCAAACTCACTTTTCCAGGTTCGAAATTTGCACTGATACCCTTCAGAACGTGATTGTCTCCAAATGACTTGTTAATATCTTCGATTTGAATCATAAAATCTTTTTAAAGCATTAATGCGGTTATCACATAATCTGCAGCAAGAATAGTTATGCAGCCAACTACAACTGCTTCTGTGCTAGCTTGCCCAACTTCCAAAGCTCCCCCCTTCACATTATACCCTTTATAAGCTGATATCGAAGTAATAATAAACCCAAATACAACAGCTTTAACAAGGGCAACTGTCACCGTAAAACCATTGAAACCATCTTGAATTCCTAAAATATAATCCGCCTGTGTCACAGCACCCGAAAGTGACCCGCCCAACAGACCGCCAACTAAAGCGCATACGATGGAAATAATAACCAACATCGGAATCATGGTGATACCTGCCAATATTTTGGGTAATATCAAATAACCAGGGGCATTGATCCCCATAATTTCCAAGGCATCAATTTGCTCTGTCACACGCATGGATCCGATCTGCGAAGATATAGACGACCCAATTTTTCCCATTAAAACTAACCCCGAAATCGTTGGTCCCAATTCCAAAATATTTGAATCCCGGTTGATCGAACCAATAATAGAATTTGGGATCAAGTCCGAAACCATCTGAAAGGCAATTTGCATGGTCATAACAGCTCCAATGAAGGTAGAAATAATGACAATAAGTCCCAAAGATCCTATACCAATATCGGTCATTGCCAGTACGGTTTCCTTCCAATAAATTCGACCTTTCTCCGGTCTTTTAAAAACTGATTTCAGGAGGATGAGATATGCACCAATGTGATGAAAGATCATATTATCTATTTAATTTCAATGTATTACGCCAATTTTACGACTATACTAAACCAAGTAATCCATTAAAGGTAATTAATTCCAGCAAATATATAAACAAGCGAAAACCCAAAAAGTATACGAAAAACGAAATTACTTACCGATCAATTAGTCACATTTACCGATTTTTTATGTATAATAGCCTAAACATTCATACGGTATCTCTCAAAGCGACTTACTTTTGAGACATATTAACAAACGGAATTAGTTATGAATACACGAAGAATAACAACTGGTATCACCATTCTCTTTATAGGAGTTGTCTTATTATTATCACAGCTCAACACGATTTCTTTCAACTGGGTAGGTATTTTTAGATACTGGCCGCTGTTTATTGTCCTTGCTGGAATTCGTATGCTGGTACCCAAAGACCAACAGATTGGACAGTTTGTTGCCATTGGTTCTACCGTAGTGATTTTAGGTTTTTTGACTTACATAGGATTGTCGACACCAAAGGAATCGCTCGTTAATCAACTCTTAAAAAGTAAGACCCTTGGCGTTAGAGATAAAGATGATCCCAATGACAAAACAAACTATTCAACAGAAAAACTCAATGTACCGTTGGACGATAAAATTCATAGCGCTACCTTAAACCTCGATTTGGGGGCCACTTCATTAAGAAATGATAGTAGCACTACGACAGAAATCTTCTCGGCATTTAACACATCAAAAGAATATTTACTGGGCGTAACTGTACATGGAGAGTCCGCAGACAAATTAGATATCAACTTAAAGGGAAAATTCAAAAACAAGGATTTTAACAGCAAAAACAACAATACGTTCATCGCTTTAAACCCCAACATCCTATGGAATCTGAATTTTGATGTCGGTGCAATTGATGCCAAGTTGGATCTTTCACCCTACAAGATAGAAACATTGGATATCGATGCTGGAGCTACTAGCTTGAAGTTAAAATTAGGACAACCCCTAGCAACAACTAAAATTTCGATGGATGCTGGAGCCTCCTCTATTGAAATCGCCATCCCAAAAAATGCTGCCTGCCGCATTACAAGCGACAATGCATTATCCTCGACAGATTATGAAGGCGATTTCCTAAAAAGTGAAGGCGAGGTAAAATCGACGAATTACGATTCGGCCGCTCAAAAATTCGATTTCGACATCAACGGTGGCATCGCGTCAATAAAAATTAGAAGATATTAATTGACAGCCAATTTTTAGTCAAGAAAAGCTAACTTTGTGTTAGATATGGACACAAGTAATATGTTGACATTACCTGGAATCTATTGCAATTCCAAGGTAGATTATTCGAGATGGAAAACGAGGGAAATTCAGATCGGTGATATTCCCATGGGTGGCGGTAATCCCATTCGTATTCAAAGTATGACTACAGTAGATACAATGGATACGATGGGTTCGGTTGAGCAGACCATCCGAATGGTTGAGGCGGGCTGCGAATACGTTCGAATTACCGCTCCTAGTATTAAAGAAGCACAAAATTTAGCTAACATAAAAAATGAACTTCGCAGAAGAGGCTATAAGGTCCCTTTAGTTGCTGATATTCATTTTACACCAAATGCTGCCGAGGTTGCCGCTCGTATCGTCGAGAAAGTAAGAGTCAATCCTGGTAACTATGCAGACAAGAAAAAGTTTGATCAGCTATCTTATACCGATGCAGAATACAAGCGTGAGTTAGAGCGCATCTATCAAAAATTCACTCCGCTCGTAAATATCTGCAAAGAAAATGGTACCGCCATGCGTATTGGTACCAACCACGGCTCACTGTCTGACAGGATCATGAGTCATTACGGCGACACCCCCGAAGGGATGGTCGAATCTGCCATGGAATTTATCCGGATGTGTGAAGATCTGAGTTTCTACAATCTCTGTATCTCAATGAAATCATCCAACCCACAGGTCATGGTCAAAGCCTACCGATTGCTGGTCGAAAAAATGGTTTCCGAAAACATGAACTACCCCCTACATCTCGGTGTAACCGAAGCTGGAGACGGTGAAGATGGTCGTGTAAAATCTGCCGTTGGTATCGGAACACTTTTGGAAGATGGACTGGGTGATACTGTACGTGTATCGTTAACCGAAGAGCCTGAGCGGGAAGCCCCAGTCGCCATAGCACTTGTCAATAGATACAGTAAAAGAAAGGCAAACATCGAGAGTCAGCCCAAACAAGAGATTGTTCAGCTCTCTCCAGAGACACCAAATGTTCCTTATGCCAGCCAGGAAGTAAATACCTTTATCGGAGGCTCTTTGGTACCAAGGATTGTGGTCGACATTTCTAAAGAAAATCTGAAAGACGCTCAGATCCTTTCCAAAGTTGGCTATCGCTATGATATCCTATTAGATAAATACCACATGGGTGAGCAGTCTGTAGACTTTGTCTATCTCGCAGACAATTTGCCATCCTTTACGATGCCGGCAAATCTGAAGCAAGTATATAACTATAACACCTGGTCAAAACTTACCGATCAAACTAATATTCATCCCCTCTTTACCTTAGACGAATTCGTAAAGTCGGACAACAAGGATAAAGTCCTGAATATGGTCAAAATCTGTAATTCAGATTTGTTAACCCCACTGTTTGAATCTTTACAGCTTGACAAAACTGTCGTATTTATAGTAGAAACCGATTATTTTCACGGTATGGCAGATCAAAGACAGTTCTTTCGAAACCTACAGGAAATCGGTATCGATAATCCTGTCATTATCAAACGTTCTTATTTGGAAGAAGATTTCTCAGGACCCATTGGTGATTTTATGAATCCCGAAGAACCTATTTCAAAAATACAGCTGTACGCCTCTACTGATCTAGGAGCATTATTAATCGATGGTTTGGGTTCAGGAATTTGGATTGACTCTCCGGCAACAGCATTGGAAAACATCGCTTCGCTTTCTTTCGGAATTCTACAAGCAACACGATCCAGAATATCCAAGACAGAATATATTTCCTGCCCAAGTTGTGGCAGAACTTTATTTGATCTCCAAGAAACCACGCAGATGATCCGAAGCCGTACCAATCACTTAAAAGGCTTAAAAATTGGTATCATGGGCTGTATCGTTAATGGCCCTGGAGAGATGGCCGATGCTGACTATGGTTATGTTGGGGCGGGGCCTGATAAAGTGACGCTATATAGAGGTCAGCAGATCGTTAAGAAAAATGTGAGTTCTGCACATGCCTTAGACGAATTGATCAAGATCATTCAAGATGATGGACTGTGGATCGAAGAAATACAACAAGACTAAAATTAACAAATCAAGTTTAACATAAAACAGCAAAGGG
>NZ_DKSP01000133.1:4614-16587 GCF_002472745.1 Sphingobacterium sp. UBA7253
CCCTTTGCTGTTTTATGTTAACGCGTAAACTTA
The DNA here is from genome assembly GCF_002472745.1 of Sphingobacterium sp. UBA7253. NCBI lineage: Bacteria > Pseudomonadati > Bacteroidota > Sphingobacteriia > Sphingobacteriales > Sphingobacteriaceae > Sphingobacterium > Sphingobacterium sp. UBA7253. Next base: position 4,648 of record NZ_DKSP01000133.1, read on the forward strand.
TATTACAAGCTACCTTTTTATCGAAATATGTTACCTTCTTATCGAACAGAAAATCTTTTCACCACAGTTTCTGAACCAGCGACTACCCGTACAAAGTAAAACCCTGTCGTTAATTTTCCGCCATGCTCAAAGGAAAGATTTTGAATTCCTGAATCTAAGTTGCCATTCATTAATTGGAGAATCTCATTGCCCAATGCATCCATTACTTTAATAGAGACACTCGACGATTTTGCCAATTTAAAAGAAAGATTTATTTGCTCCGCAATCGGATTATAGAAAACCTTCACATTATTGATAAGTTTCTCTGTGTCCTTGATGTTGTTGTCTTCCCCAAATGCCTCAGTACCGTCCCAAATATGTTGCGAAATAGTATGGTCATAAGGAGACTTTGCATACACCCGAGTCATCCCGCTGCACAATGTCAGTGCGGATAAAAGTGTTAAACAAGCTGCTTTAAGTAGATTTCTCCCCATAGTGTTAAATTAGACTTCAAATACTGGTTACGGTTTAATCAAATATAACGCTAACTATTTGAATTATCAACAACAAAGTTAGTATTTTGTTTAAAAGTTTTTCAGCAAATAGATTCATTCTAAGTTTCTTTTAACAAATTTTAACAGCTCTTGCGCATGTCAAAGTAAATGCTAAAATTTGGCGCAGGAAATGTACCTACTTAAAGTACAGGCAAAAAGTATATTTTTGCAGTATATTTTGAAATAAAATAATTGATAAATGGCAGACAACAGTCATCACAACAGTATCAATAAGGTGAGTTTCGCCGGATTATTGATCAGTTTAGGAATCGTTTTTGGAGATATCGGAACTTCTCCATTGTATGTTTTCAAAGCAATCATGGGACAAGGAGCCATTCAAAAAGACTTAGTCTTGGGCGGGCTATCCTGTGTTTTTTGGACACTGACCCTCCAGACAACAGTAAAGTATGTTTGGATCACTCTCCGGGCGGACAATAAAGGTGAAGGTGGTATCCTATCCCTTTATTCATTGGTACGCAAGCGTGCCCCTTGGTTAATTTTTCCAGCGATGATCGGTGCGGCGACCTTATTAGCCGACGGAATGATCACCCCTGCCATCACAATATCCTCGGCTATTGAAGGTTTGGATCTCAAATTCCCAGGATTACCTACAGTACCTATTGTAGTTACAATTATCTCCTTATTGTTTATTATTCAACGATTTGGAACATCCGTTGTAGGAAAGGTTTTCGGTCCATTAATGACCATCTGGTTTTCCATCATCGGTGTAATTGGTTTATCTCATCTTCACCTCGCACCGGAAGTGATGAAAGCAATCAACCCTTACTATGCCTTCCATATTTTAATTACTTACCCCCATTCACTATTATTGATCGGTGCAGTATTTTTATGTACTACAGGCGCCGAAGCATTGTATTCGGATATGGGACACTGTGGTAAAAACAATATCCGTATCAGCTGGATCTACGTAAAAATCACACTTATACTAAATTATTTCGGGCAAGGAGCCTGGTTATTAACACAGGAAGGACGTGTTCTAGGGGGTGAAAATCCGTTCTATTCAATCATGCCCGATTGGTTTATCGGTTACGGTATCGCTATCGCAACGATCGCAGCGGTCATCGCCAGTCAAGCCATGATATCTGGCTCTTATACCCTAATTTCGGAAGCAGTACGTTTGAATATATGGCCTAAGGTGGCTATCCGCTACCCCAGCGAACATAAAGGACAATTGTATGTACCATCCATCAATTTAATTTTATGGGTCGGCTGTATGATCGTCATCTGGGTATTTGAAGAATCAAGCCGAATGGATGCAGCCTATGGGCTTGCGATCAATTTAACGGTATTGATGACCACAATCTTAATGGGATACTTCCTCGCTATGAAAAAGGTCAATCGCGTGCTTATTGCGGTATTTTTGGTTGCTTATTTTGTTATTGAATTAACGTTCTTAATAGGAAATGGTGTCAAAATAGCGCATGGTGGTTGGTTAACCTTGATGCTTGCCACTGCGTTATTTGGAACAATGTATTGCTGGTACACGGCGCGAAAAATTAAAAATCGTTTCGTTAACTTCATTAACATCAACAAATACTACCCAATTATCTCCGAATTGAGCGAGGATAAATCGGTTCCTCCATATGCATCACATTTGGTGTATCTGACAAGTGCAAATTTCAAATCCGAGATAGAGGCTAAAATTATTTATTCAATTATTAATAAAAAACCAAAACGTGCGGATGTATATTGGCTCGTCCACGTTGATGTGATGGATCATCCACATACAAAAGAGTATTCGATCGATCAGCTTATCCCGGGTAAGTTAATACGCGTTGATTTTAAACTTGGCTTTAGAGAAGAACAGCGCATCAGCTTGCTGTTCAGAAAAGTAGTTGAGGAAATGGTAAAAAAAGGTGAAATTGATATTACCAGTCAATACGACACTTTACGTAAACACAATATTCCAGGTGACTTTAAGTTTGTTGTTTTGGAAAAAGTACTCTCCAAAACCAACCAAATGACATGGATAGAGAAGGTAATTATGGACATCTATGGTTACCTCAAAAAAATGAGTTTGTCCGAAGAAAAAGGTTTCGGTTTAGATTCCAGCTTCGTTACAATTGAGCGGGTTCCACTCAATTTTCCTCAGACTTCAGAGGTCCATCTCATACGGAAAGATTAATACTCCTCAAGGTGATGCCCAAGCATCACCTTTTTTATTCAATAGAATTGCATTACTTTTGTTGCAAATAATACATCATGGCAGACGCTAATCCAAAAAAGAAATTACACCCTAGAAATAGACATCTCGATAACTATAATTTTGAAGAATTGAGCAAAGTCGAACCTTCGCTCAAAGATTTTGTTATAGAAAATGCTTATAACGTAAAATCCATCGATTTTAACAATCCCGATGCTGTTAAAACGTTAAACAAGGCGCTTCTAAAAAAATATTACCACATTCAACACTGGGATATTCCCAAAGAGAATCTTTGCCCCCCTATCCCGGGCCGAGCAGATTATATTCATTACATCGCAGACGTGCTTGCAAGGGATAATAATGGTGAGATTCCAAAAGGTGGAAATATCCATATACTCGATATCGGTGTTGGTGCAAATTGTATCTACCCCATCATCGGGCATCAGGAGTATGGATGGAGCTTTGTAGGATCTGAAATTATCAAGAGCGCATACAAAAATGCAATCGAGATAACACGGACAAATATGAGCTTAAAAAAGAGTATACAAATCCGTCTACAAAATAACCCGAAAGCCATATTCAAAGATATTATCCTTCCAGGTGAGAAATATGATGTGGTAATCTGTAATCCCCCATTTTTTAGCTCTCAAACCGAGGCTTTACAGCAGTCAATCCGTAAGACTACAGGCATTAAAGAAGCTAAAATAGACGAAAAACCTGTCACACAAGCATTTTCTGGACAAGGAAGCGAGTTGTGGTGTGATGGTGGTGAAAAAGCTTTCTTGTCACGCATGATCTTTGAAAGTCAATTTCACAAAGATCAAGTAAAATGGTTCACAACATTAGTTGCTCACCGCGAAGACATTCGCTTTCTACAACACAAACTAAAGAAAATAAGTGTAAAAGAGACCGAGGTGATCCGCATGGAACAAGGCAATAAGGTAAGCCGAATCCTTTTGTGGAGATTCTAATACGTCCACGATATTCAAAGAAAAGGAGCTATCTTTTATGCAGATAGCTCCTTTTCTTTGAACCATTATTGTACGACGCTTCTCATATACTATACTTGCGCCTGTTTATTTAACTTTGAATGTTTATAGCCATACATAAAATATACAGCCAATCCGATTACGAGCCAGATCACAAATATTATCCAGTTACTTGCCCCCAATTCCGTCATCAAATACAAATTGATCAGGATACCAACGACAGGCAATAGCGAAAAGTTCATTTTAAAGCTATAAATACTCAGGCCAAGCCAGGTTAACCAAAATATAATGACCAACATTTTATGTTCTATAATTTCCAGGATGGAAAGCGATTTCCACTCCTGAATCGTCTCTTGCGCATAGATAAAAATAAGCACAATAGCGATCAGTAGCCCTGCACCAACTAAATATTTACCATTGATGTAAGGAACTTTAAATTTGGATTTTGCAGATAAGCCCGAATAATCCATATACAATACACCTGCACAAACAAGGATAAAGGCAAAAAAGGTGCCCACGCTCGTTAGATCCACAAAGAAGTCCATTTTAAAAAATAACGAAGGGATAGCAACCACCAAACCCGTTACAATAGTCGCAAAAGAAGGTGTTTTATATTTTGGGTGGATCGTCGCGAATTTCTTCCACAACAAACCGTCCCGACTCATAGTCATCCAAATTCTTGGTTGAGCCAATTGATACACCAGCAAGGCACTGGTAATGGCAATCACAGAGGTCACCGATATAATTCCGGCCATATGGTCAAAGCCGACATATTTAAATACGAAAGCAAGTGGATCCTTCACATTTAATTCGGTATAGTTAACCATCCCCGTCAAGACCAGGGTAATGGCAACATACAATACAGTACAAATCAATAGACAATAGATCATTGCCTTAGGCAGATCGCGCTGTGGGTTTTTACACTCTTCGGCAGTTGTGGAGATCGAATCGAATCCGATAAAGGCAAAGAAAACCGCGGCCACACTTCCGAGTACACCTTTGAGACCATTCGGTGCAAAAGGTGTCCAATTTTCAGGTTTAATGAAAAATATACCCCCAAAAATGACAGCCAGGATAATTGCCACCTTTATCATAACCATGACCATACTTGCTTTCTGGGACTCTTTGATTCCGATATAAACCAACCAAGTGACCAAAAATGTAATGACACCTGCCGGTAAATCGAAAATAATAGGCAATCCCCCAATTCGTGGCGCACTATTAAAAGCATCCAGACCATGTTGGTCGATTGCGGTCAGGGCCGCCGCGCCATGTTGGTTCATCTTGTCTACAGCATCATAAGCATAGCCTGGTGCCATGGATAACCAAGCCGGTATGCGAAGACCAAAGCCCTCTAGCATGGAGACAAAATATTGCGACCAGGAAATGGCAATAACCGTATTGGAAACAGCATATTCTAAGACCAATGCCCAACCTATAATCCATGCAAACAACTCACCAAAAGCTACATAAGCATACGTATATGCTGATCCTGAAACAGGAACTGTACTGGCAAATTGCGCATAGGCCAATGCCGTAAAAACACAGGCAAAAGCTGTAAAAACGAAGAGCAGTGATACTGCCGGCCCACCTTCATAACTCGCTAACCCAATTGTGCTAAAGATTCCAGCCCCTACAATAGCGGCGATACCCAACGAAACCAGATCTGTTACCCCCAATACCTTTGCAAGGCCTGTCCCCCCCTCTTTTTGAGTGTCATGCAGAATCTGATCAACACTTTTCTTCCGAAAAAGTCTATGTGACATGTAAATTTAGTTTTTGATACTTAAAATTATGCGAAAATAAATATTTTCAAGGTCTTATACTATTGGTATTTTCCGATAGACTAATTAAAGTCCACCAGCTCATATTGAATATACTGGTAAATTTCCTGATAATCGGTCATCTGCGTATGTAAATAGGAAATCAACTGTTCTGTCAGAAGCTGTCTTTGCTCCACGGAAACTTCAAATTGCCACAATCGTTTACAAATATTGAAAAGTGCACCTGCAATTTTTTCTACCTCAGCATAGTCATAAATATACTTCCACTCAATAAACTGATGATAGAACTTTTCAAACTTAGGAATATCATTCAGTTGATTAATTTTCAAAAACTTCCGAACAGCGTCTTCATTGACATGCATTAGCGCAGCGTAGAATTTATCGATGGAGACCGCTTTATTTTGTGTTAGGATATGATCCAGCAATAGCTCCAACGCGATATGCGCCATAAAGGACGGCCGGATAGGCAGCCCCGCTAAACTAGACTGGATTTTTAGTTTCAGTTGATGTGTATGATGAAAAAAATAAGGTGAATTGTGAAACAGGCGATCGACCTCGATATGACGGTTCCAACCTATATACAATTGCTCCAGTAAAGGATTGTCCAAAAGCTCATCTTCATACTGACGTGGTTTTAGCATAAAGGATTTATCAGCATTTTTTAATAAATCGGGTAGCAATCCACCTACAATACGTTCGGCATTGGTTGCAAACCGCTCAAAATAGAAATGTGACAAAAAATTCATACCAGCTTATTAGCGTGTGCTTTTATATGGAATTATTCGCTCAATATACGCTTAATCTCCTATCTTTGCATCTTGTAAATTAAAAAATTAAATCCATTTAACAATGAGCTTTGTAGAAGAATTACGTTGGAGAGGCATGTTGCAAGATATTATGCCAGGCACTGAAGACTTACTGAATAAAGAAAAAGTCGCTGGTTATATCGGCTTTGATCCCACAGGCGACTCTCTACACGTAGGACACTTGACGCAGATCATGACTTTGATCCACTTCCAAAATGCAGGCCACAAACCTGTTGCCCTGGTTGGAGGAGCGACAGGAATGATCGGAGACCCTTCTTTCAAATCTGCAGAGCGTAACTTGTTGGACGAAGCTACCTTACAGCATAATGTAGCTTGTCTGAAAAAACAGTTAGGCAAATTTCTTGAATTTGGAGAAGGTGAAAATGACGCCCAAATGGTTAATAATTACGACTGGTTCAAAGATTTTAAATTTTTGGATTTTATTCGTGATATCGGTAAAATGATTACCGTTAACTATATGATGTCTAAAGATTCGGTAAAAAAACGTCTGGAAGGCGACAATGGTCTTTCATTTACAGAGTTTACCTACCAATTGATTCAAGGATATGACTTCTACTACCTTTGGAAGCATCATAACTGTAAAGTTCAAATGGGTGGGTCCGACCAATGGGGTAACATTGTAACAGGAAGTGAAATGATTCGTCGCCAAGATCAGGGAACAGCTTATGCAATCACCACACAATTAATCAAAAAAGCCGATGGTCAGAAATTTGGAAAAACCGAATCTGGTGCCGTATGGTTAGATCCAAAGAAAACCTCTCCGTATAAGTATTACCAATTTTGGTTGAATACGTCAGATGATGATGCTAAAAACTGGATCAAAATTTTCACACTCAAACCTCAGGACGAAATAGCGTCTATTATTGCAGAACATGATGCAGCGCCACACTTACGTTTAGTTCAAAAAGCACTGGCAAAAGATATCACCATTCGTACCCACTCCGAAGAAGCATACGAAACTGCGATCAAAACTTCTGAATTTCTTTTTGGTAATGGTTCTTTAGAATTTTTGAACAACTTAGATCACGAGGCTGTTTTAGAGGTATTTGAAGGCATTCCTCAATTTCAGGTCGCTAAAGCGGACCTTGCAGCAGGCATCAATATTCTTGATTTACTGGCTGTTCAGACACAAGTATTCCCTTCCAAAGGTGAAGCCCGCAAAATGCTTCAGGGCGGCGGAGTTTCTATCAACCGAGAAAAAGCAACTGATATAGAAGAGTCAGTTACGGAAAATCACCTTGTAAACAATAAATATATTGTTGCACAACGCGGTAAAAAGAATTATTATCTGATTATCGCAGATTAGTGATCAGCAATATCCTGATTTAATAATCCATAAGCATAAAGAAGTCCCTTTTGAACAAATCAAAAGGGACTTCTTTATGCAATCCAAAGCTGTTCTTCTTCCGCTAAAAAATCGGTCCGGTTAATTTAATAGTTTTTCAAATGCCTTACGCGACGCTCCTCTAAAATGTACCTCCCCACAATATTGATACCCCAGCTTTTCGAACACATGCAACATTCCTCCATTGTCAAAATTAGTATCCACCTTGATACTATAAACCCCATGATCAACCGCGATCTTCTCCACCCCAGACATGATTCCCGTTCCCACACCTTTCATATGCGGATCCTGCGCCGAGGCCAATCGGTGTATACCGACATAAGGTCCATCACTTAACCATTTTCCGTCAATATCATTATAAGCAGGTTCGACATCAAAAATAACAGCTACATAACCTACAATCCTATGCTCCACTTCAACGACATGCCCGTAGCCCTTATCAATATCCGACTGCACCACATCTTCATTCGGATAACCATCTTGCCATTGTCGGCTGCCTTGTTCTTTCCTGAGGGCAATTGCTTGTTGTATAATTTCCCAAATCCGTCCTTTATCAGCCAATGTCGCTTTTCGTATTTCAAACTTGTTCATCCTATCTCTTATTTTTATTCGTAAAACTACATATTTTACAGCAACTCCAAAGAATACACCAAAACAGCAATCTGTATAGATATGCACATTCTTTGATCAAACCTATTTGCAGGGCATAGTATTTGCTAGTCATTATAGCTATCTAGCTTTTTAGCTACATCTAAATTTATTCATTCATAAAAAACGACAAACTTAAAATAATAGGCCATCAGCATCTTTAAAATACTATCAAAATAACTAAGTTTGTAAGCAGTATAATTGTGAGCTTTTCAATGTCAAACAAAGGAAATACATTTAGGCAGACAGGAAATTCAGTTTCCGGCAAACGTGCCCCTCAAAAGGAATCAACAACATTTAAAAAAGAAAAAAGTCAAAAAAATAGTGTACCAAGAGATTATTCTGATGCACAGCAAAAGGCTGTCAAGATATTAGGGATTTTATTGATCTTGCTTTCATTGGCATTTGCTACAGCTTTCGTCTCCTACTTATTCACTTGGGAAGACGATCAAAGTTATATCGCAAAAACCAATGGCGGATGGTCGACATTATTCAGATCTACAGAAGAAATTCATGATGAAGCTGTTGATCTACCTGTTGTCGATAATAAACTAGGGAAATTTGGCGCATTGCTTGCCAACCAATTCATGTACGAATGGTTTGGCGTCGCATCTTTTCTCTTTATCCCGGTATTATTCATTTTAGGATATCGCCTGTTGTTCAAGAAATCATTACTTCCATTGTACCGTACTGTGGTCTATTCTTTTGTTGCAATCGTTTTTATCTCGGTAACATTAGGCTTCCTACATGGATTTATGGCAGATACACCGCATATGCTCGAGGGGAAATTTGGTTTTTGGACCAATAAATTACTGGAAGCACAAGTAGGTATTGTCGGCGTTGGCTGTATATTGGCTTTTGCCTACCTGACGACATTAATCTTACTTTACAACCTCGATTTTAAATTTGTCCTATTCAGTAACAGGAAATCCAAGTCATTCTCCGAAGATATGGACGATGAGGATGAAGATGAATACGCTCCACAAAATCTAAGAAACAAAATTCATATTGAAGATGATTCCATCCAATCTGTACGGGAATCTTTTCAACGGCCAACATCAATCAATGAGCGATTTCAATCTGCTCGTGAAAAAGATATACAGGAAGAACTTCAACGCCCTGCCTTTACACATCACCCCGTACCTGAAGTACAAATTGATCCGAAAGACAAAGTGGTACTCTCGTTCGACGACAGTCCGCTGGAACGAACAGAGAATACACCTTCAATCAGTTTTACAATTGATCAGCCGAATGAAGAATTTGAAGCGGAAGACTTACCACTAATCCGGGAATATCAAGCACCGAAAATTGAAGCAGAACCTCAACAAGAGCCAGAAGCTGCCATCGAACCCGATGCAGTACCAGGTCTGGTGGTCGAGGATATCAAAGAGGAAAAAGAGATTACTGCCAGTGACCTTGTGGCCCAATTCGGACAATATGATCCAAAATTGGATCTTTCTGGTTACCAACATCCGGCATTGGATTTATTGAAGGACTATGGTGGTGGTAAAATTACCATCAATCAACAGGAACTCGAAGCGAACAAAAACAGGATTGTTGATACACTGAGAAACTACAGTATCGAGATCGAAAGTATCAAAGCAACTATAGGTCCAACGGTAACTTTGTATGAAATTATACCAAAACCAGGTGTACGGATTTCAAAAATCAAAAATCTGGAAGATGACATTGCCTTAAGTCTTGCGGCATTAGGTATACGGATTATTGCACCTATGCCTGGAAAAGGAACAATCGGTATTGAGGTACCAAATTCCAGTCCGGAAATGGTATCCATGCGATCAGTACTTGCTACGGAGAAGTTTCAGAAAACAGACATGGATCTCCCGATTGCTTTAGGTAAAACGATTTCCAATGAAGTCTATATTGCCGATTTAGCTAAAATGCCCCACCTTCTAGTTGCGGGAGCGACCGGACAAGGTAAATCAGTAGGTATCAACGCCATTCTGACCTCCTTGCTGTATAAAAAGCATCCGGCCGAACTAAAATTTGTCCTTGTTGACCCTAAAAAAGTGGAACTTTCTCTATTCAAAAAAGTAGAGCGCCACTTCCTTGCAAAATTGCCTGACGACGGAGATGCAATTATCACCGATACGAAGAAGGTAATCAACACCTTAAATTCTCTGTGTATAGAAATGGATCAACGTTATGATTTGTTAAAAAATGCACAGGTACGGAATTTAAAGGAATATAATGCAAAATTTATCAATCGCAGATTAAACCCTGAGGAGGGTCATCGATTCTTACCATATATCGTTCTTATTGTTGATGAGTTTGCCGACTTGATGATGACAGCAGGAAAAGAGGTCGAAACACCGATTGCACGATTGGCACAATTGGCCCGTGCGGTAGGGATTCACTTGGTTATTGCAACCCAACGTCCTTCTGTCAATATCATTACCGGTACAATCAAGGCCAACTTCCCTGCACGTCTTGCATTCCGTGTATTATCGAAAGTCGATTCACGGACCATTCTAGATACAGGCGGTGCAGATCAGTTGATCGGTCGAGGTGACATGCTTCTAGCGACTGGAAGTGATTTGATACGTATTCAGTGTGCTTTTGTTGATACGCCAGAGGTTGAACAAATTTCCGACTACATCGGTGCACAACGAGGCTACCCTTCGGCATTTATGCTTCCGGAATATGTAGACGAAAACGGAGATGGTTCTGGTAGTGTGGATTTTGATCCCAAAGACCGCGATCAGTTGTTCGAAGAAGCTGCCCGATTGATTGTCATGCATCAGCAAGGCTCAACTTCATTAATCCAACGTAAATTAAAATTGGGTTATAACAGAGCAGGACGAATCATCGATCAATTGGAAGCTGCTGGAATTGTAGGTCCATTTGAAGGAAGTAAGGCCCGCGAGGTACTTTATCCAGATGAGTATTCATTAGAACAATTTTTGGAGACGTTAAGAAAGGACAACTAAGATGAAAAAACAATTGTGGTTTATGGTAGGTTTGCTAATTATTGCATACAGCCAAAACAGTTATGCACAAAATGATACCGCTGCTAAAGCATTACTGACGAAAGTAAGCCAAAAGTACAATGCATACAAAACAATACAGGCCAACTTCTCATTAGCTATTAAACAAGCTAATGGTGGCTCACATACTGACGCTGGAACAATATACCTGGACAAGAGTAACAACAAGTACCAGGTCAGTACCAAAAATCAAGTATTGATATCGGATTCCAAGACACAGTGGAATATCATGAAAGCCGAAAAGGAAGTGGAAATCTCAGAAGCAAGCAATTCGACCAACGAGATCAATCCAACAAACATATTCAGCTTCTACACCAGCGGTTTTAAATATACCTTGACCAATACTGAAAAGGTAAAGGGACTTACGCTAAGTGTCGTTGAATTAAGTCCGCTCGATAGCAAAAAAAACTATTCAAAGATAAAGCTGCGTATCAATAAGGCAAGTAACCTGATCTATGATACGACCGTTTTTGATAAAAGTGGTAATCGCTATACCTATACATTAGCTTCGCAAGAAGGCAATAAAGCGCTTTCAGGTAGTCTATTTGCATTCAACAAAAATGATTACAAAGGTTTTGAAATCGTCGATTTAAGATAAAAATCTATCGTCGCTATAACACTGATTAAAGTACCATAAAAAAG
>NZ_DKSP01000133.1:16737-19864 GCF_002472745.1 Sphingobacterium sp. UBA7253
CTTTTTTATGGTACTTTAATCGTTATATTTTACTTTACGCAATTTTATAGCATATTGGGTTCCTTATCCAAGGTCTCGCTTTCTTTGTTTGCATAACGCGAATAACCATGCTTTTGCGGATGTTCGATAATTTCCTTCATAGAAACCAGTTTGTAAACATACGAACCCGTTTCATTATTCAATTTCAATGCAAAATAGTCGTCCTTTTTTTGTCTTCTTATAGAACCTCTTAAACTACCATCACCGACATTATATGCTGCAGCTACCAAGGTCCAGTTTCCAAATTGGGCATACAGGTATTTCAGGTATCTGGCAGCAGCATGTGTAGATTTGACAAGATCTTTCCGGTCATCTACTCTACCATTGACTTTCAATCCATACAATCGCGCTGTTGCCGGCATAAACTGCCAATAACCACCAGCTCCCTTAGATGAAACAACAGCTTTACTAAGCCCGCTTTCCACTAAGGGGATATACTTAAAATCCTCCGGAATACCATGTGATTTAAGGATCTTTGCGATCATAGGCAAATAGGTCTCTGCCTTTTTGTGCATATCGTATGATCCTGTTTTTTTAAACGAGAATCGATTGAAAAATTTGCGCAATTTACTTTCCACAAGCGGACGATCCATCGGTAATGAATCTTCAGCAAATGTCAATGAATTCATATAAGATTCAAACGAATTGCTTTTTTCTTTTTTTTCTTCTTCGTCCCCATGATGAGCGGGAACTACTACGAGCTTCGGTTCAACGATCTTATCGCCGTTTGAAGCGTTGTTGTGTGGGGTTGAGTATAATTTTGACAGCAATAAAGCAAACAAAATCAAACTACTACATAAAACTTTCTTTCTTATCATTCACTCCCTTAATGCTATCCTATCCACGACTCCAATCGATCAAAAAATAGCTTGGTTCAAATTCAAGGGTACAAAGGTAAACACTATTTATTTAAAAAACAAATAGTTACATTACAGACCACTTAAAGTGGCTTTTTTAGCGTAAAAACGCAGCAAATCCAAGAAAAGACAAAAAGATAAGGATTTTTTCGCAAAACCCAAAATTATACCTAACTTTGTGGTTCACATTTTAGCAAAACACAATGCCATTCAGCAATAAAAGGAACAGTCGTGATGACAACTCCAGAAAGTCACGAGGCAACTCAGATAGCTTCAAATCTAGAGGCGATAAGAACAATAGTTTCGGAAAAAAATCATATGGGTCGAATGACCAATCTGAAAGAGGTTCTTTCAGAAAAGATGATAATCGTGAGAACAGATCATTCGGATCTAAAAAATTCTCAGACAAACCTCCTTTCCGAGGAGAGAACAATTCCTTCCGTTCAAAAGATAATTCAGAAAAATCCTTTGGTAGAGGAGGCCGCTCATTTGATAAAAATGATTCTTCAAGATCTTTTGACAAAAAAGATTCCTTCAATAAATTTGATAGATCAGAACGTTCTTTTGACAAAAAAGATAACTTCAAACGTTCCGATAGAAATGACTCTTCAAGATCTTTTGACCGTTCAGAACGTTCTTTTGATAAAAGAGATAGTTTCAAACGTACAGATAGAAATGATTCCTCAAGATCTTTTGACCGTTCAGAGCGTTCTTTTGATAAGAGAGATAGTTTCAAACGTACAGACAGAAATGATTCCTCAAGATCTTTTGATAGATCAGAACGTTCTTTTGACAAAAGAGATAGTTTCAAACGTTCAGACAGAAATGACACTCCAAGATCTTTTGACCGTTCAGAGCGTTCTTTCGATAAAAAAGATAACTTCAAACGTTCAGACAGAAATGACAGCCCAAGATCATTCGATAGATCGGAGCGTTCTTTTGATAAAAGAGATAATTTCAAACGTTCAGACAGAAATGACTCTTCAAGACCTTCTAACAGAAAGTTTGATGGCGAAAGAAGTAGAAATTTTGATGACAACAAAAACTTTGGTGATAAACAATATATTAAACGTCCAAAGAAAAAAGCAGAGGATGCAGAGGATGATGGCTTAGTTCGTTTAAACCGTTACATCGCCAATGCTGGTATTTGTTCAAGACGTAAAGCTGATGAGCTTATCATTGCTGGTGTCATTTGGGTAAATGGAGAACCTGTTACTGAATTGGGTACCAAGGTAGATCCTGCAACAGATGAAATCCGTTACAACAACGAACGTTTAAAACGTGAAAAAAATGTTTATGTTCTGTTGAACAAACCAAAAGATTATATCACGACTACAGATGATCCTCAGGAGCGTCATACCGTAATGGAACTTGTTTCTAAAGCGACAAAAGAAAGAATCTATCCTGTTGGTCGTCTTGACAGAAACACAACGGGGCTACTTTTAATGACAAATGATGGTAGTCTTGCTGAAAAACTTTCACACCCGCGTAACAGCATCAGCAAAATCTATAATGTCGAGTTAAACAAAAGCCTTACACAAGGTGATTTTAACAAAATCAGCTTTGGTATCGAATTAGAAGATGGTGTAATCAAACCCGATGACTTGAGCTATGTCCAAGGTGGATCAAAACGTGAAGTTGGCATCCAAATCCACTCAGGAAAAAATCGTATCGTACGTCGTATTTTTGAGTCATTAGGATATGAAGTCGTTAAATTGGACCGTGTGGTTTATGCAAACTTAACGAAAAAAGATCTTCCACGTGGCCGCTGGAGATATTTAGAGGAGCGTGAAATCGTGCAATTAAAGCACCTGATTTAATCGCTTAAGAAGATAAATAAAAATAAAGGACGGTCATTCAGTTAACCGTCCTTTATTTTTTATATTTGCTCTTTCAAATAAAACAACAAAGAATATGACTGATCCGAAAACACTTTCATCCGTTGCGGAATTCCATAAAACATTCCAACATCCAATCCTAGACACCCCTACGATTCCATCTGAACAAAGATGTGCCTTACGGGTATCGTTGATCGCTGAGGAATTAAAAGAATTAGAAGAAGCCATCCAGGATAAGGATTTGGTAGAGATTGCAGACGCACTATGTGACATTCAATATGTACTTGCTGGAGCGGTATTAGAATTTGGTTTAAAAGATAAATTCTCAGCTCTTTTTGATGAAGTTCAACGTTCCAATATGAGCAAGGCATGTAAAGACGAAGCAGAAGCCAT
>NZ_DKSP01000133.1:20039-20323 GCF_002472745.1 Sphingobacterium sp. UBA7253
AGACGAAGCAGAAGCCATCGCTACACAGGAGCACTATAAATTAAAAGGCGTAGAATCCTATTATAAAGAAGTTGATGGCAAATTCCTGGTATTCAGAACAGCCGACAATAAAACGTTAAAATCTATCAATTACTCTCCAGCCGATCTAAAAACGATTGTTGAGGGCTAAATAAAAGATGGTGATCGTACCCTATTTTTTGTAGGTAAACAGCAAAGGCTTCTTTAGAGAAGCCTTTGCTGTTTTTTATAGCGTGGAATATATTCATTAAACACGATAGCATACA
>NZ_DKSP01000133.1:20431-21884 GCF_002472745.1 Sphingobacterium sp. UBA7253
TTATTGGAGGCGACTAAAAAAGACTTCCTTGCACGACCTGACGTGCTTCCAATCCCTTATCGATGTATGTTTGAATACCTGATTTCGGTAAGCCCCAATTCGGGGCAATTAACAATTCTTTATCTGCAATCCCGAAAATACGTTGAATGATCAGATCAGGACGCAATCGAGGAATAAACTTCGCTAAGAACTCGGTGTAACCTTCCATCGAAAAAAGTTCAAAGGGCTCACGTTTGAACTTAACCCCCATAATAGATCCCTCTACAATATGTAGGTGATGTAGCTTCACAAATTTAATCTGTGGAAAGCGGTTGATTTCATCTGCATATTTCAACATCATTTCTTCAGATTCCCATGGGAAGCCAAAGATTGTATGTACACAAAGTTCCAAAGGGGTATCTTTCAGCATATCCATGACCTGAACAAATTCGTCGTGAGAACAGCCTCTATTGATCTGCTCCAATGTATCGTTGTAGATCGACTCCATACCCATTTCCAAATCCACATCGTAACGATCTGTATAAGACTCCAACAATGCAATCTTTTCAAAATCCAAACAATCAGGACGTGTGCCAACAGAAAGCCCCAAAGTATTTTCAGGATCAATACTTAAGGCCTCATCATACATCATTTTCAGTAGATGAGTCGGCGCATATGTATTTGTATTTGGTTGGAAATAAATAATAAACTTCTCGGCGCCATAGCTATTGCGTGCTCTTTCAATACCCGATTCTACCTGCTCCCGTATCGAAGGAATTTTCCGGGCAGTATCCGGTGTAAAAGAATCTACATTACAGTAAGTACAACCACCATAGCCCTTNNCTACCATCACGATTGGGACAAGTAAAATTACCATCCACAATCACTTTAAACACTTTCTGTCCGTTATACTTTTGCTTTAAATAAGCCCCGTAATGATTATACGGTTTAATTCCGTTGTCCAATAATGTACCCATTGCGCTGCAAAGTTACTCAATAAAAATCATATGTGACCATTACTTTCTCAGGATCAAATGTTAAACTGATACGGCCATCACGAAAATCCTCCCAAGATAATTTATACGAACTATCCTTAACTGTTTTCTCCAAATCGAAGTAACTTCCTTTTATGGCTAAATTGGGAGAATTGTCGTAATAAGTAGGTAAACCGTAATAGAAAACGAAAAATTGTTCAAATTCCTTAAATGACAAATATCTTCTTATACTATCTTTATTTCTTGAGATCAATATCTCAATTTTCTTTAGTCTGCCATTTCTATAAAAATAATCAAGTGTTCGATAATACAGTGCATTCAACCATTTACCACCAATAAATTGGATATGACCTGGATCGATCACTACCATTGTATCCTTACTATGTGTATATGTTCCAAATTCCCCTATATAAGATCTCTCCCCGAGATGAATAATATATTCGCGAGCTATATTGGCAGATCTACCATCTTTATTTGCC
>NZ_DKSP01000133.1:22058-22473 GCF_002472745.1 Sphingobacterium sp. UBA7253
CGGTATCCACTTTGATATGGAAGAAAATTTATGATTCATTTCCTCAGTTTTATCCACATACCCAATATTGCTGGAAACAACTTTGACAGTGCTATCCTTATAAACCTCGAATCCAACATGAGCTTCATAATTGAGATTAGGCCAATTCCCTTTCCACTTTTCATTTAACTGCCTATAAAAATCAATAATACCTATCTTGGGGGTTGGAAGATAGTTTTCATAAGAAACAAAAATGTAATTCTGCCCATCTTGGCAAATACCTAATCTCAAATTAAACAAGAGAAGGCAGACGATGATCAAACAATTTCTCATATGGCCAGTAAGTAATATTTACAGCAATATACAAAAAACCTAGATACGGGAGTTCTAGAAAAGGCGAGATGCTTCACAAGGAAAGTACTTAAACGAAAGAAGC
>NZ_DKSP01000103.1:0-8410 GCF_002472745.1 Sphingobacterium sp. UBA7253
TTTAACGGTAAAAAAAAATCCCTCGCTGACTTTGAAGGTAAAGTTTTACTCATCGTCAATACTGCCAGCCAATGTCTCTTTACCAGACAATTTAAATCGCTCGAAAAACTCTACCAAAAATATAAAGACCAAGGCTTCGAAATTCTGGCATTTCCAGCAAATAACTTTCGTAACCAGGAACCGTTAACCGGCGGTACGCTAGAGACATTCTGCCGGATCAATCAACAGGTGAGTTTCCCTGTTTTTAAGCGTAGCCATGTTATCGGCGAATATACAACACCTCTATACAGTTTTCTGTCGAGCAAAGATCAAAATGGACATATTAACAGTAAACCTTCCTGGAATTTCCACAAATATCTGGTAAACAAAAAAGGAGAGGTCATTGATTTCTATTATCCGACTACTTCGCCATTGTCAAGTAAAATTTGCCGCAATATCGAGCGTCTTTTACAAGAGTAAACTATAAACTGCTTACATTTGCGACAGCTTCCCCACAGCGCAGGCCAAGTCGCATATCGACTTAGGATCAATAACTACGCGGGATTAGTAAAGGCTTTCTGCCAAAACTATCCATCGGTCAATTGGAATGATTTATCATAAAAAGGGAAGCCAATTTAAAGAGAGAAATATTATATGTTAAAATTAGATTTGCTTATCATTGCTGTACATCCAGATGACGCCGAGCTAGGCGCCGGAGGTGTGATGGCAAAATATGTTGCTGAAGGAAAAAAGGTAGGAATTGTTGATTTAACCCAAGGTGAGCTCGGCACACGCGGCACAGCGGAGACCAGAGCACAGGAAGCTAAAGATGCTGCCGAAATATTAGGGCTGGCCGTTAGAGAAAATCTTGGCCTAAGAGATGGTTTCTTTGAAAATGCTGAAAAAGAAAAAATGGCTGTAATAAGGGCCATCCGCAAATACCAACCGGAAATTATCATTACAAATGCCATTACGGATCGTCACCCAGACCACGGAAGAGCCGGACAGATGATCAACGAAGCCTGCTTTCTTGCCGGCTTGAGAAAGGTAGAAACTTTTGATCAGGACAATATTTCTCAGGAGGCCTACCGCCCCCGATTGGTGCTGCAATTTGTACAGGACTATTATATCAAACCTGATGTTGTCATTGATATAACGGATTATTATCACATTAAAGAAAAATCTGTATTAGCTTACAAAACTCAATTTTATACCGGAGAAAATGTAAACCCGGATGAACCACAGACTTATATTTCTAATCCGGATTTCATGGAATCAACTGCTGCTAGAGCGCGAGAATTTGGACGGTACATCCAAGCGAAATATGCGGAAGGGTTTACTTCAAAGAAGATACTTGGCGTTGATGATTTATTTCATCTGAAGTAGAACTTATCTGGTACTATAGTAAAATAAAAGGCGGGATTATTCATGTTTTAACTAGAATCGTCCCGCATAATTCCTGAAACAAAATTTACAAACCGATTTTATGGAAACAATACCAGCGGCATGCTGATTTTACTGGTGTTTATCCCAACAAAACTATCGTCTAGACAATTATCGGGAACACAACCCTCAGAAGAAACTAGACCATTGTTTTTAGCTTCAAAATAAGTCTTCGGCCTTTTCTTTTTATCAGCCGATCTTCTTTGCTTTCTAATAAACTTGACCCGGCGTGGACGTTTCTTAACCTTTTAGGAAATAAATCCTTTTACATACTGTTTTGTGATTTCATTCTGCGGATTCAATAAAACTTGTTCCGTTGGTCCAAACTCAAGAATTTCTCCACCATAGACAAACAAAATATAGTCAGAAACGCGTCGCGCCTGTCGCAATATATGCGTCACCAATACAATGGTATAATCTTTCTTCAATTCAATTAATAATTCCTCAATTTTAGCAGTAGAAAGGGGATCTAATGCAGAGGTCGATTCATCCCCAAGGATAATCTCGGGCTCTACAGCCAAACCTCTTGCAAGACAAAGCCTTTGTTGCTGACCAATGGACAATCCGCTGGCCGAATGTCCAAGTCGATCCTTAACTTCGTCCCATAGAGCCACATTTCGCAATTGCGTCTCTACAATTCTATCCAATTCCTTTTTGCTTCGTGTACCATGTATACGGGGGCCATAAGCCACATTATCATAGATCGACATTGGTAACGGGTAGGGCTTTTGGGATAAGAGGCCCATTTTCTTACGAATATGTGTTACCTCAGCATTTCTACCATAAATATCCTCACCATTAACGAGAACAGAACCCGTTATTTCAACACCCTTGGTATCATCTACCAATCTATTAAGCGTCTTTAAAAGCGTAGTCTTTCCACAACCCGAAGGACCAATAATAGAAGTTACACTATTGTTAGGCAGGGCAAGATTAATGTTTTTGAGTATATGTCGGCCGTCAATATGGACATTAAGATCCTTGATTTCAATGTGTGGATCGCTCAAGGGGTCTGTTATCGACGATTTTTTTGTTTCGATTGAAGGATATGAGTGCATACTACAATAATTAAAATAATGATTGTTAAAACTAAAGCTGAAGCATAAGCGCGACCCTGAACTTCAGGAATAGGACTACTTAACTGAAAAAATATGGCCAATGGCAACGTTGCTGCCGGTTCATCAATATATTTTGGAAGATTATCACTAAAACCAGTTGTCAATAAAACGCCTGCAACATCACCAATAGCACGTCCAAAAGCCAGTAAAATCGCAGTAAGAAGCCCTGTTCGGATGCTCTTTAGCATAACCTTAGCCAATTCCCAGCGTGTCGTCCCTAGCGAAAGAGTGACATTCTTTAGGTCTTCAGGAATGGTTTTGATCAATTCATCCACGGTACGAACCACAATTGGAATGGTCAGCAGTGTCACTGTAATGATACCTCCCAATAGTGATGCTCGAATACCTAAATAAACCATAATCCCAAAACCAACAGCCCCATACACGATAGAAGGTACGCCATACAATACATCAAACAACAGTTTAGAAAGTTGTGTCACTTTTGATTTTGTTCCCAAATAAACATTAAGGTACAACGAAATCGGAATTCCTATAATTGCAGACAAGGCTGTTGCCACACCTGCTAAATAAAGAGAACCCAAAATCGCATTCAAAATCCCACCTTCTTTTCCAATATAAAACCCACCTTTTGGTAACTGACTAACCATCTCCCAACTGAGATAAGGAAGCCCCTTATACAAGATAGTTCCTACGATAAAAAATAGGGAAGCAGTCACAGTTATCCCAGAGAGATGCATAAAACCTTTGGCTACCTTTTCACTCAATAGCCGTCTTTTCGTATTATCCATGCTGAGCTCCTTCCAGTCGTCTCAATATAAGACGAGATATTAAGTTAAAAACAAATATGATTACAAACAGCAGCAACGCGGAGAACATTAATGCAGATTCATAGAGTGGAATTGACATCATTTCCCCAAAATTATTGGCTATTAATGCTGGAATTGGATATCCCGCATCAAATACCGAAGTCGGTACTTTTGCAACATTGCCACAGACCATCAATACCGCAATTGTTTCACCAAAGGCCCTAGATGTTGACAAAACAATTGCAGCCACAATCCCAGGTCTAGCTTTCTTCAGAATAACATGTTTGATGGTGTCCCATTTTGTCGCACCCAAGGATAGCGAAGCCGCTTTTAACTCATAGGGTATCGTTTGAAGCACCTCTACCATAATAGAAATCATAATGGGAAAAATCATCACCGCTAATACAATTCCACCGGCAAGCACAGAATAACCCGATGTAACAACCCCAAAGACGGGAGCTATATACAACTGAATTAAAGGCACAATAAATAACACACCCCAAACACCATAAAGAACCGGTGGTATTGCCGCTAAAATATTGACCAACGGAAACATCATATTCTTTAAGGCATCCGAAGCATATTCAGTCAAATAAACAGCAGTCAGTATACAAAGCGGAATCGCAATAGCAAGAGAAATCAAGGTAACAGCAAGCGTACCTGCAATAAAAGGCAAAAAGCCAAACGACCCTTTCATTGGTGACCAAACCTTGTCGGTTAACAGTTGAAAGATATTACTATATTCAAATAACGGAATCGATTTTATGGTTAAACCAACTGCAATAATCACCACAACTGAAAGTGAAATCAGTAAGAGGAGCAAAGTGGATCGCTTGACCAGTGTATCTTTAACGAGACGAGTATTTAGCATGCTATAACTTATTAAGTTCTTCTTTTATCAGTGTTTCATTTAGTGGGACATAACCATTTTCAAGGAGTTGCGATTGCGCCTGTTTCTGGAGCACAAAAGAAATAAACTCCTTCAACAGAAGGGATTCGGTTTTATTACGCGTTACAAAGGTTAATTCTCTTGAAGGTGGAGCAGGATATTTCACCGTAGCAACGGCCTCAGTCAAATTAGATAGTGTACCATAAAACTGCTCATCATCTTCAACATGTCCATTTTTATTCAGATCCAAAGGAACAACAGCAATACGGTCAAAGACCTTGTTAGTTTTTAGATTATAAACGTAGTTAATGTTATTGAATCCAATCCCATTGATATCATCCTTAATAGCTTGGGCAATCCCGGGGTCACCAAAAATGCCAATACCTTGCAGATCTTCCTGCTTATGACCAAAAAATTTGGCCCATGTTTCAGCTGCTCCAGCGGCATCGGAACGCACATACACGTTGATAGGATCCGCTGTAAACTGAGAATCGATCTCTTTCCAGGTCTTAAACTTTCGATTCACAAAAATATTCAGCAATTCTTCGCGACTCAAACCACGCTTCAAAATAGCAGGATAATTAGGGTTCTCAGGATTAATTGTACAGATAACAGCATCTTTTGCAACAATAATCGGAACAGCTCCTTTTTTTATTTCTTGCTCATGCAGATCTCTCGACACCATCCCGATATCAACCATCCCTGTAAGAACATCTGCAATCCCTTTTCCAGCACCTCCAGCTGAAATATTGAAGCGAACATTCGGGTGTATTTTTTTAAAATCTTCACTCCAAACCACTGCCAAAGGATAAAGGGCAAATGCACCGGACAAAGAAATATTCCCTTCAAAACCATGTTCCTTGCTGTAACCATTTTTAACTTTCGGCGCACAGGAAGTCATTTTAAATACGATTACACAGCTTAAAATCAGAACTATAAAACACTTTCTCATCATTACACCTAAAAGTCTACAGGTTTTGTATATTAAATTTTATAGGGCAAATATATATTAACTTGGTAGATATTATAGAATATTAAAAAAATATTTTTACATTTGACCTCGAGAAAAGAATACTAAATCAATAGATTTTATTTGTTATATGCAAAGCTTCCGCACAGAATTAGAAAACCCAATCGTGGAAAAGGAAATTATCGAACTTGAAAAAAAGATTCGATTGTTCCATGAGGGCAAAATTGCCGACGAGAAATTTAGATCGTTGCGTTTGGCTAGGGGGGTATATGGACAAAGACAACCTGGAGTTCAAATGGTTCGTATAAAACTTCCATTTGGAAAGGTTACGTTTAAGCAATTGAACAAAATTGCAGCGATATCAGACGAATACGCAAGCCGCAACCTGCACCTGACCACACGTCAAGATATACAGATTCATTACGTTAGTCTTGACCGTACACCAGAACTTTGGTCCAAATTAGCTGAAGACGATATTACATTACGTGAAGCTTGTGGGAATACAGTCCGTAATGTCACCGCGTCTCCAAGTTCAGGAATCGATCCAAAGGAGCCTTTTGATGTTTCGCCATATGCTCAGGCAACTTTTGAATATTTTTTGCGCAATCCAGTATGTGCGGAAATGGGAAGAAAATTCAAAATGTCATTTTCTGCCAGTGATGAAGACACTGCATTTTCCTATATTCATGACCTTGGTTTTATTCCAAAACTAAAAGTTGTCAATGGTGTGGAAACGAGGGGTTTTAAAGTGCTATTGGGTGGGGGATTGGGATCTCAGCCTTTCTTAGCATCAGTAACAAGTGAGTTTCTACCAGAAGATGAACTGATCCCTTATATAGAAGCTACACTTCGTGTCTTTGATCGTTATGGTGAAAGAAATAACCGCAATAAAGCTCGATTCAAATACCTTATTCAGAAATTAGGGTTGGAAGAAGTGCTAAATTTAATTGAAGCCGAAAAAATTGCGACGAAGGTGAAAAGCTATCCGATCGACCGAACCAAAATCGAACAGCCATTACCACCAGATGACAGCCGGCTATCTACTATTGATCTAGATAGCGATTTAAACTATCAGGTCTGGAAGGGCACCAATACATTCGCGCAAAAACAAGATGGATATTATGGTGTTTATGTGCGGGTATCCACGGGGGATATTGGTACAGATAAATCTCGCGCGTTGGTTGCTGGTCTGAACAATTTGGTCGCTGACGATATCCGTATCACGCAAAACCAAAGCTTACTGCTAAAATACGCAACAGAAAAGTCACTGCCACATATCTATCAATTACTTAAATCTTTGGATCTAGCTCAGGTCGGTTTTGATAGTACAGCAGATGTAACAACTTGCCCTGGTACGGACACCTGCAATCTAGGTATCTCAAACAGTACCGAAATGGCTCGGGTTATTGAATCTTATATCGCTGAATTTCACCAAGATTTTGTCTTTAATCGTGATTTAAAAATCAAAATTTCTGGTTGTATGAATTCTTGCGGGCAACATGGTCTGGCACATATTGGCTTTCATGGTAGTTCCGTCAAAGCGGAGGGCAAAGTGGTTCCTGCAGCACAAGTTATGCTTGGCGGTGGAACAATTGGCAATGGTGAAGGGCGTGTTGCAGAGCGTATTATCAAAGTACCAACAAAAAGAGTTCTACATGTTGTCGAATGGGTGCTAAATGATTATAAAAAAAATGCGGAAGCAAATGAAAATTTCCATGCTTACTACGACAGACAAAGTAAGAATTACTTTTATAATCTTTTAAAACCGCTATCGGATCTGACCAATCTTGCTGAAGACGAATTTGTCGACTGGGGGCATGAAGGAACGTTCCAAACGGCAATCGGGGTTGGCGAGTGTGCGGGTGTCGTTATTGACTTGGTTGCTACGTTGATCTATGAGGCGGAAGAAAAGTTACAATGGGCAAATGAAACATTTCAAGAATCCAAATTCTCTGATGCAATTTATCATGCCTATAATGCCTTTGTACAAGCAGCAAAAGCCCTATTATTGGATAAGGGAGTTAGCGCAAGTACACAAAATATCGTAATCAACGAATTCCAAACGCATTTTGTGGAAACAGGTGAATATAATTTTGACCAAACGTTTCCGGAATTAGTCTTACAGATGAGTAAAAATGAACCAACGGAGCATTTTGCAATTAACTATCTTCAGGAAGCAACGAAGTTTATCAATGAAGTCTATCAACGCAAAAATTTAAAACCAGTATTGGTATAGGAGGGAATAGGTATGTCAATAAAAGCAAAAGTAACATTGGTAGGAGCAGGTCCGGGTGACCCGGATCTGATCAGCCTAAAGGGCATCAAAGCAATAGAAAAAGCAGATGTCATTTTATACGATGCCTTGGTGAATGAAGAATTACTGGATTACGCACAGGCTGAATGCATCAAGATATATGTTGGAAAACGAGCAGAACAACTCTCTACTTCACAGGATGAAATTAATCGCCTTTTGGTTGATTATGCCTTAAACTATGGCCATGTGGTCCGTCTAAAAGGTGGTGATCCATTTGTTTTTGGTCGTGGTGGAGAAGAAATTGATTACGTACAACAATACGGTATTGAAACTGCAGTTGTACCGGGTATTTCCTCCGCAATTGGGCTTACCGGACTACAACAACTTCCATTAACTTACCGGGGAATCAGTGAGAGCTTTTGGGTCATCACAGGCTCCAAATCGGATGGCTCACTATCAACAGATCTTTATCTGGCGGCAGAATCCAAGGCCACCGTCGTTGTCTTGATGGGCTATGGAAAATTGGCAGAGATCGTGGAAATTTACCGTCAAAGAAATCTTCACAATTTACCAATAGCCTTGATTCAAAATGGTTCATTGCCTAATGAAAAGGTTGTACTGGGTACTATCGATAATATTCTTGATGAATCAACTGAGAAAAGGGTCGGTGTACCAGCGATTATTGTAATCGGCGAGGTCGTTGCCAAGCATCGTTCATTCCAGAACATTAAAGAAAAAGCTTTAGCTTTATAGATATGAACCAGCTATTTCCAATATTCGTCAAACTAAATCAAATTGACACCTTACTTGTTGGAGGCGGGAAAGTTGCATTGGAAAAATTTCAGGCTTTAATTTCCAATGATCAGAAATTAAGACTCACCATTGTGACTAGGGAAATCATCCCAGAATTTGAGGAACTATTGCAAAATTACGCACAAATTCAGCTCTACATTCGCCCATTTACACCAGATGACCTTACCGACAAACAAC
>NZ_DKSP01000103.1:8505-10280 GCF_002472745.1 Sphingobacterium sp. UBA7253
GATTGCAGCAACCAATAACATAGAGCTTAACGAGCAGTTGCGTAATCTAACAACGCAAAATAACATCCTATTTAATGCTGCGGACAAACCCGACTTATGCGACTTCTATCTGGGATCCATTGTAAAAAAAGGCGACCTGAAAATAGCCATTTCCACCAATGGTAAATCACCAACAATTGCCAAAAGGGTGAAAGAACTATTAAATGACCTGCTACCTGAGGAAATTGACGAAACACTGTCACTCATGAGTACTTATCGAGAGCAGCTTAGAGGAGATTTCGAATACAAAGTAAAGCAGTTGAACGAGCATACCAAAAATATATTACGTTATGAACGTTAAGAAAATTAAAGAAATTATTGGCGAAAAAAAAGGAGTGGAGCTCTTACAAACAATAGCATCACTATTTCCTAATGAGGTAGTTTTTTCGACCTCTTTCGGTATTGAGGATCAAGTAATCACGGAATGGATCGGTAAAAATAGTATCAATATCGAAATATTCACGCTGGATACTGGACGACTGTTCAAAGAAACCTATTCCCTGTGGAGCCGTACCTTGGAGCGTTATCAATTGCACATCAAAACCTATACTGCTGATACAACATTGTTGGAAGATTTTATCAGCAGAAAAGGCCCAAATTCCTTCTATGAGTCGGTTGAGAATCGGAAGGAATGTTGTAGGATAAGGAAAATTGAACCTTTACAACGTGCGATTAAAGGAAAAAAAATTTGGGTAACGGGCATCCGATCAGATCAATCCATCAATCGCCACGATATGGACTTTATCGAATACGATGAAGCAAACCAAATCATCAAAATCCATCCTTTATTTGACTGGACTTTTGAGGAAGTAAAAAAGTATTGTAAAGAACAATATATCCCTTACAATATGCTGCACGACAAGGGTTTCCCAAGTATCGGTTGTCAACCTTGTACAAGAGCGGTACAAGAAGGAGAGGACTTCCGCGCTGGTAGATGGTGGTGGGAAGATCAAAGTAAAAAAGAATGTGGTTTGCACGGTGTTTAATCATAAAATAGCGAAGCAGAAACCCAAATTCATTAAATCAAATTTTATTATTTCAGAGAATGGACTATTTAGATCATTTAGAAGCGGAAGCAATATATATTTTAAGAGAGGTAGCCGGACAATTTGAAAAACCAGCGCTATTATTCTCTGGTGGTAAGGACTCGATTACACTTGTTCACTTGGCAAAAAAAGCATTTAGACCGGGTAAATTTCCTTTCCCATTAGTTCACATTGACACTGGTCACAATTTTCCCGAAACAATCACTTTCAGGGATTCTCTGATTGAAGATATAGGAGAAAAACTTATTGTTGGTTATGTTCAAGACAGCATTGATCAAGGGAAAGTTGTTGAACAAAAGGGAAAAAATGCAAGTCGAAATGCCTTGCAGACGGTTACCTTACTCGATACAATCTCAAAACATGGTTTTGACGCTTGTATCGGTGGCGCACGTAGGGACGAAGAAAAAGCCCGTGCCAAGGAAAGAATCTTCTCAGTGCGTGACGAATTTGGACAATGGGATCCCAAACGCCAAAGACCCGAGCTGTGGAGCATCTTTAATGGCAAAATAAATAAAGGTGAAAATGTACGCGTGTTTCCCATTTCAAACTGGACCGAGCTCGATGTTTGGAATTATATTAAACGCGAACAGATCGCATTGCCATCTATCTATTTCAGCCATGAACGGGAGGTTATTACCCGAAATGGGCAATTGATGGCTGCAGCCTCATTCTTAAATATCGATGCAGAGG
>NZ_DKSP01000139.1:0-28700 GCF_002472745.1 Sphingobacterium sp. UBA7253
TAAGAGGCAGATGTATCGTAGAGCGGGGTTTGACGTATCTAGGCAACGTGTAGTATACGCTCCGTCTTGACCACCAAAAGTGGGGAAGACCCCATATGCTCCGGAATATAAGTTGTTAAACAGAAAGATATTACTTGGAGAGGTAAAAATGCCTCCAAATATCATACTGATTGAACAACAAAGGGGTCATTATCTGACGGAATGCCATGCGATAGCAGCGCTTAAACAAACATGATATCCTAAATTATGTCCGGAATCAGGGGGGCAGCATGCTCCGGTATATGCATTATATTTTGTAAATAAAAATCTATTTTAGTTTTTCCACCTGTTTGACTGTCTTAACTCTTTGGCAATATCTTCAACGGCTACACCTCTTTTCTTAAATTCCAATGTAGATTTAAGTCTATTAGCTCATTTTTCAGCTTTGGCATGCTCTTTCAACTTCGATCCCAATATTGACAAGATATAGTTGACATCTCCATCTAACTCATTAAACAGACTTGAAAAAATCACATCGCTCATCCAGATATAATTTTTCATTATCTTTGTTACGCCGGTAACGGTTACCGACGTAACAGGAATATCTGGAACAAATCTGAATAATTATCAAGATGAAATTTTACAATAGATAGCATGAATTATCTGAATTGGAAAGGATCCAAAATTTATCATTCAATGATTCTTCCCGATTAACTGTCATAACAGAAAGGCGACGCATAGGAAAGACTAGCCTGATTATTAAATCTACAGCAAATACACCAACAATTTATCTTTTCGTAGAGGCGCAAGAATGAAGTGACACTCTGTTCAGAATTTATTCCAATCATTGCTCAAGTACTGAATATTTGGTAAATATTATAATCATAACGCCTTTTTGATCCACCAATTTAAGCGATACGACATTGAAGGGAAACATCTTTTTGAGATCGGAGAGAAATATTAGTTGAAAATCTAGATATTCAAAACGCTCTTTAGGGCCGCCAGAACTCCATATTCTTTAACCATCTCTTGATCAATCATAATGAAATCTACATTTGGCAATTAGAATTTGGTCTTCCTCGTATTTATAGATCAGTCGGTGTTCTTCATCAATACGACGTGACCAAAATCCAGAATATTTATGTTTTAAAGGTTCGGGCTTGCCTATACCTTCAAATGGAGTCCTTGCTACATCTTTCAACAGTTCGTTTATCTTTTTCAGTTTCTTCTTATCTGTTTGTTGCCAGTACAAATAATCTTCCCAAGATTCATCCACGAAAACATACTTCATATCACTCCTCCGGCAATTGCTTCTCAAATGATTTTCCCGCTTTCAGCTTTTCTATCGCTGCATCAAGACGTTGTTCATTTGCTCGGGAAGATAGTTCATGGTTTGTTGCCATCAAGGAATTATATTCTTCAAGCGACATAACGACAATACCCGAGTCTTTACCACGATTAATAATCAAGGTTTCGAAGTTTTTAGACACCTTATCCAGATAGCGTTTTATGTCTTTTCGGAAATCAGATACACTAGCGATCAACATAACAGTACTTTTATTTGTACAAAAATACGTACAAATATTGATAAATCAAATAAAGTAAAGCTAATTGAAGAAAACAATAACGTCAATATTCTTTTCCCAGCCTCCTATTTCATTCGAACGAAGCTACCATTTACATAATCAAGCTTTTGGCTATAATAGTTTGTTTCGGGGCCTGACACTAGCATCCCCCCTATTGCACCCAGTAACACTGAAGCCACAACGACATTGGTTGCAGAAGCCGTTTCCTTAACGGGGCCTACAAAAATAAAATCATTATCCTCTTTGCTTAATGCATAAAACTGCACTTGACTTGAAATAAATGGATGACCAGTATGCACTACTGCGTAATAATCCTTTGGTTTTATCTTTTTAAGCTTCCCTTTTTCATCTTCTTTAAAGAATCCTAAGTATAAATCACCATCTTTCAATTGAGCTTCTCCTCCGGATGGTGTTTGAAGGGCAAATTCTTCGTAGGTCAGATATAACCCATCTTTATATGTTTCCGTGTTATAAAGTGCCAATTGTTTCTTTTGAATATCGTCGTAATGTTCAATTTCACTGAGACTATAGCTTTTTGTGGTATCGCCGTTTTTGGTTAATGCATCAAAGATCAGGTTATTGACAACCTCGCTGGCGCGTGCCAAAGTCGCTTTGGTTACATCCATCCCTTTAACGACGATAGCTGTATCAGCTCGGGCTAGCTGTAAATATTCTCCATTAGCCTTTTTTGAGAATAAGATTGCTCTAAAATCCAAAAATCCCTTTTCAGAAAAAGCTCCCGTCAATTCCGCTATGCAGAATTTTTCCAACCGCATCAGCAATTCACCATTGCCTTTACGACCGCTAATTTGTTCCAATTGGCTCTGCAACTGTTTTTCCAATGATGGCTCTGCCACCAACAACCGGTTTGCGTTCATCATACCGACCTGTATGACACCCAGATTATCTTTTATCTCTCTTGCGTCGTATAGGTTTATTTTGCCATACTTAGCGTTTTCGACGATCTTATGTGGTTTCGTAAATAGAAATGCTCTGGTCTTTTGTTGTGCATTCACTACAACAGCTTGTATAAGAATAGAAAATAGGAGGAAAATAATCCGTTTCATGGTAAATAAATTTCAGAAAATAGGTTATACTAAGTTATCATATTATTTGCTCTTCTGCAATGTCCATACTTCTTTATGGATCATGGGCTTTCCACCCGAAGCGCTATCTATATCATTTACAACAAGTTCAAGTAGTCCATTCACAAAAGTATAACGATAAGTTAACTTCTGTGAGACTGATAATGGTTCCAATTGAAGAGTGATGGTATTGCCATCGACATTATAGCTGGCTCTTATCCTATCGGCCGTTTTACTTTCGCTATCAGGTTTGTCCGGCTCCTCATATAGGTGCCCATCATCGTTGGGCAGCGTGAATATCTCCGATGTAATCAATGCGGCACTATCAACAGCATAAAACAGCAGTCCTTTATAGGTCGATGGGTAATAGCCATTCTTTGTCAAAAATGTTTTCACGTCCGTTGTTTCCTCTTTTAGTCCAGCAACCGGGTCGCTATACTTTATATAGATAGTCTTGATTTCCCATTCTCCTAAGAAAGGATTACCATCGTCTTTTTCTTTCTTACATCCTAGAAAGAAAACAACAAAGGGAATAATAAACAATAATCTTTTCATCATTTTTCGGTCAAATACGTCATTATCTAATATAGAAGTTAGAGTTTGCAATTACAATCACAGCACCGTTAGAAAGTCAGATAATATAGCTTCATTTCAAAAAAAATAACTATCTTTAAGTATGCCAAATTTAAACCTATAATACAATAATCAGAATGATGAAAACATACTTAAAAGCGAAATCCCCATTGTCATTAGTTTTGAACATTATTACTGCTCTATTCTTACTCAGCCAAATGCCTCAGCATATCCTAATACATCGAGATGCTGAAATACTGAAAATTATATCAGTAACATTAGTTGATATCTGTGCTATTGCAATTCTGATCTATTCTCTATATAGACTTATCTTTAATAGATTAAAATTCTAGCAATGAACACAATTTTATTAAAGATTTATCAATTTTTTACGACAACCACTATCGTCGAAATATCTATAGGTCGATGGCTTAGAATAATATTTGCTCTCCTTTTATTGGTTATAGGTATAAAGGATAAGCACCATTTAACCACTTGGATCGCACTCCTATTTATTTTGACAGAATTAAATGTCGACATTTTCTCCAAAAGAAGCTCAAAAATTAGAAACGAGAAGTAAGTTAACTTTTATTCCAAACCGCGGGCTCTTGCCTAGCTTTAAGTGTGAACCAATTAGATGTTAATAGCTCCTTTTTAGCAACGGATTTATATCTTCTTTTCACCTTTCTGACAGCCTATTAATAAAAAATAATCTTTTCATCATTTTTTTGGTTAAATAACATGCTTTCCTATGTTTTTCAGGATACCGCATCCTGTTATAACAACCTATATATTTAAAGATCTGAAATTATTTACGTTTCTTAGTTTTAATTTCCACAAATGTGAGTACCAGCGCACCGACTATTAAATACACACATGTTGCAACTAGTCTACCGACGGTAAATTCTGTCACTTCACCTCGAAAGTAAACGTCAATAAGTTGCTGACTGAGTATGATTACCAACATGATCTGGCAGTAGATAAAAAATAATTTGCGGTGTGTTTTCATAAAGATCTATAAGTGCTGACTATTACTCCTGTTTGCTAATAAAATAAATTATCCTTTTTTATCGTCCATTACCCCAAGCGAATTGCACATAGAAATTTCCAAGCCTATCCTTCGGCGCATTCGAAACAGCAGCATTCACTACTTTCCATTCATTTTTTGTAATAGAAGATTTATAACCTACTCTGCATTCAGGACGAAAGATATTACGTTCCGTATTGAAAGTTTTCAAGGTGACACTCAAGTCTACGATAGCAGCATCGTGCTCCATTTTCGTTTGGTTGGACTGTGTTATCAAAAAATCTTCAAATTCTCCATTCAGATTTTTCTTTTGAACGGTAAAAGTAGTAGACTGCGTACCTACTCCCAGCTGTGGGCTAAAGATCAATCTGCCTGTACGTATCGCATTGGTAGATACATAAACCGTAAAATCGCCTGTATTCATTGTATTGTCATTTTTACTGCTTGTGGAAAGGCTAAAATTCACGCCAATGAGGGGTTGTTTGATCCTATATGCAAGTCCAGCTCCAGCATTCCACCCAAATAGAGGTACCTTTCCGGAATCATAATCTTTCAAGATCCTATTCAGATTGCTAGCGTTATTAAATTGAACACCGGCAAAATAGATCGTCTCAAATGGCAGATGTTTAGTCCGAGTAACCAATTCGTATTGACGAAACTTTATTGAGGAAAAAGACTATTTCGCTTCGATAACATTGATATTGGGTGCAATTTGTTTCAATTTATCAATAAATTGGGTTGGATTTTCCGGATCAACGAATATATCATCAATTACATTATAATGCAGAATCATTCCCCTTCTATAGGGCCTTAAAACGGTGAACCTCATCGATCCAAACCAAAATACCTTATCAGCTTCAACTTTGCGAATGGAGTTGACATCAACAGAATCTGTTCCCCAGATACTTTTAATAAACAGTTTATTGTCTTCAATCCAATAACGTTTATAGAAGAAAGTGAAATACCAGGTTAATGCAAATACCGCAAACAACAAAAGTGCCCCAGTGTAAAGTCCTTGCTCCAAGTCACCATATGATACCATGGCAATAAATATAATCATCCCAGCCCCCCATATATAACTACCAAAGGGTATGTGGGTATTAAATACTTCTTTCATCATCAATAGTTTGCTAGGTCAGTTACTTTTATTCCAAACGGTAAAATTTTGCTTAACTGAAAGCGGAAACAAATTATAGACTTCACGATATTGTTCGAAATCTTCTTTCGTATTAACCTGAATATGGTAGATTAGAGGAATGACCTCGCTGTCTATATTATCTTTCATAAAATTTATTTCTTCACGTAACAGTGCTGTTTTAACATTTGGCAACCAATCTTTTGCTAAGAGCGCGTTTAATCGCTCTGAATCCTCGAATAATTTAAGATCATTATAATGTGCCACTACTTGTTGAAGACTATCTTTTTGATGTCGATTTTTAGCCCTATAACGATCCACTAATGCTAAGTATCTATTATATAACTTGTTGTTTGCTCCATCGGATACTACTGCAATTTTAATTGATTCACTCCCATTCTTAGCCAACAATAATTCTTCTAGCTCCGATTGTTGATAAGTACTGTCCAGTAACAATGTATAATTATTTGACTCTTTGGTGTCCAACCAAAATGTGGTTGACATATAATATTTCGGTGTACCGAGCTCAGGTTGGCGGGTAAATCGCTCGATCTCCTGTGGCTTCATAATATCTCTATCCCATGAAAAAACGAGTTGATAGATTCCTTTTGGAAGTTTATCAAGCTTTATCTTGAAGGTGTCGCTATATAGCGTGTCTGCGATAACTTTACTTCCACTTTCCATCTCATATAAATCAAAATAAAACGGCGACTTGACTTCCAGACTTCCGGTAAGATCCACCTTTTGATTCCTTTCACAAGCAAATAGACTTAGAAAGAAAAAATATATTATTCCGTGATATTTTAACATAATCCTATATTAGTAATCCTATACGCACTTCATGCGGATAATAGGATATTAGGTTCGACATACTGCATCGAACCTAATATTAAATCAAGATGTTATTAATTATTTTGTCCAGTAAAATAGAAATCAGGATGTTCAATGCTTTTAAATTGAGACATTACCTCAAATGTTTCAGGATTTACAAAATAATCTAATTCAAATGTATCGGTGTTGATTCTTTCTTGAAGTAAATAGCGTACATCATTATAAAGTGCACCTTCATTACCGCCTGGCGTTCCACTAGGTGTAAATTTAAATTTGTCGTTTTCTACTGTATACGTATAATTGTACGTCAATGTCGTTCTGTTTTCGCCATATTTAATGTTAAATACAACAGCCATCTTGTTGTTCACAACTTGAAATTTAAAATCTGTCGTATTTAAAATAAGGGTCTGGCCACCAATATTCCATCGACCGATACCTGCCTTTGTTGACGCCTTCCTTCCGATAAAATCTGTACTCCACCCGTTAAAGGTTGTAACATCTGGAATAGTAATGATTGAAAAACTAGTCCCCAATGCTGTAATATAAGGAATAACAGAAGAAGAATTAATTTTCACAGGATATTCTTTACCTCCGCTGTCGATTCCAACAATCGAATTTTCATCCTTCCAAATAAAACGTTCTATTTTAGCATTACCTAATAGCGCTCCGCCAACAATCTCTAGTCCATCAATCGTACTACAAAAATCTGCAAACGAAGAAGAAAATGTACCATCTGAATTAGCAACAACCACAGACATCTTTTTCGTACTAAAACCAAATGCTATTTCTGCTTCTACCCCGTCAACGACAATGGAGGTCAATGGGTTCTTCTTAAAAAANNGTCCTATTTTTTGTAATCGTATTCAGATAATCTTTCGCAATATATTTACTTGCTTCTGATTCGTTCGCCTTTACCAAAATTAAAGGCTTTTGAAACTTTCTTCCTTCAAAAAACAAAGTATCTCCGTGAGTTTTAACATAATCAAACTCAACATCACTTCCCATTCCTTTACCAGCCTGACCTCCATATGTTCCCGGATTTGGATCCTGTAGCATGGTGAGATAGTTATAGGTATCAAATGACAGGGTCGCCGCCATAATTTGACGGACCCTAAAAGTAGATTCTTTGAGTTCCGAAGAAGTTGCATCATTTAAATCGGCAACCATTTTTACGCGATCGTTATCGCCAAATTGCATGTAAAACCCATAGCCGCCAGAATACTCTGTCGTTAAACTAGCTTTCCATCCATATGGAGCACCAATTAATGTTTTCCTAACATACGAAAGGGTATCAGAGATGCGAGAGTCTGGATCAGACCCCAGCTCCAGTTCGACTTCTTTTGATTTTGTACAACTCATTGCGAGTAATACAAAACATATAAAATAAAATATCTTTTTCATCTATACATATTTTTTAATTTCCAATCCATAATACGGAATTTGTTATTCCAAATTCACCTTCTTTATTAAGTGGCATTTTAAAGAGGATTGGTAAATGATTAATATTTCTTAGTTGAGACCTTACCCGTGAGACTAAACTGAGGATTTGCTAAATCCTGAATACTTACAAATTTCAAATAATTAAGTGGCGTTTGTACACCGTTTATGCTCCAGGAGAATTTAAAACTTGTGCTCTCTAAATAATTTAATAAAGGTTTCACATCACTTATAATGTAAGAAAAATTACCGTATCCGTACCCGGCATCGGTCCCTTGTACAGTAGACAATTTTATCTTGTAACTCTCATTATCGATCTTAATAATATCCAAATCATATAAAGCATTCCAAGTATCAGTATTATTGCCAAATGGAATGGACAAGGTCATCTTGCTCGCACTAAGCATCTTTAACCGTACCCCTTTAACCTGATAACTTCCAAATCCATCTTGAATAGGCGTAAATAATTCAATCTGCTTAGGTGATAAGACATTTTCCTGTCCCCAGCTTGATCGAATATCCATATCGATGGTTTCAGTGATTGTTTTGTTCGTCACAGCCGTCAAAAAACTATAAGATTGACTCTTGTACTGCTCCTCCATTACCCTTTGAAATTCCATTTGTAATTGAGTAACATCAATATTAAAATACTTAATCATATAGTCCCGCACAATGGTCTCTTTTTGCTTTAACTTAACATAGGGAATTGAGTCAGATTGATAAGCAAATTGGTCATAATACAATTGCCCTCCAACAATTAGGTGCGACAACGTTTCGGCAAAATCCTCACCAATATTTTTACGGGCATACGGAGTGATAAATCCAAGTGCTCTCGCTGCTGCTGGTGTATTTTCTTGTGCAGTCCAATTGGAATAATAATCTCCAACACATACTTTTTCAAAATCGACTGGTATAAATCGTGTTTGATTTAATATATGGGTAAATTCATGATGGATCACTTGTAAATTTCCAACTACTGAATTAGGATTATTCTCATTCAGGCCATTTAATCCATAGAGTGTTATCCGGCGTCCACCATCAGCTGTTCCTCCTTTCACAGAACCATCTGGATCATAGTCTCCGGAGCCAAACAATGCGAATTGCTTGGGTGTATAGGTTTTAATAAAAGTTGCGCCACCAATTTTATTGTATACCTCCAAAAATCCCTTTTTCACAATATCCATTTGTGGAATCACTTTCGATTCATCTGCAGGAGATATATTTTTATTTATATCATGCATATTACGCTGATAGCGGTATACGACTTCGATATTATAGGGATCTGTCAGATTTTTAGTAATCCATTCATCAATCGCCCCCGGAACAAATGTATCGTAGTTCTGAAGTGTGTAATTTAGTTTATCTTCTTTATTACAGGCAAAGATTAATCCGATCAGACTAACTCCTGTAAATATTTTAACAATTGTTTTCATGATTTATCTTGGGTTTAGTTCGACACCTGCTAACTTCGCTTCTTGTGGAATTTGAAAGACTCTCCTCGGATCTTCAGGTTTAAGTTCTAGAATGGTTTCACGCTCATCATTGCCAATCATATTGTGCCTAACAGTTAATCCTTTACGTATAATATCAAACCAACGGAGACCCATCGACATAAAGCCAATTTGCTTAAACTGTAATGTTGTTTCAATCAAGGCTTCTTTATCATCAGCCACACCAAAAAAATCCTTGGATTTTGCAACTGTTACAGCATAGGTATTGGGATTATAATTATTAATCCTATTGCTGGCAAATAAATTAAGATCCGCCAAGGCACTATTGGTATTCCCCAATTCGGCATAAGCTTCTGCTCGATTCAATAATACCTCATCTGTAATCAATACGGATACCATTAACATTGGATAGCCTGTATTTGCGGTTGGATTTGTCACGTACCAAAACTCTTTCCACAGATAGGTGGTGTAATGTGGAGATCCATAACTTACCCCAAAGTTATAAAGCTTAGCTCCAGCAGCCGTCATACCATTATAAATATTTTGAAACACATTTATCCCCATCGCATAACGATTGTTCCACCATCTTTGGTAACCGCTATAAGTTTCATTAATCAATAAGTTATAGGGCTGTTCGGCTTTGGCAAATTCTGTACGAACGGACTCAAACCCCAATGTCTTGAACGTGGAATTATAAGGAATTAATTTACCCGTAAAATTACCACCGAAAATCTTATTGGCATTATCCACTACCTTTTGCCATTCTCCTGTAAACAAGTAAAAACGTGTAGCAAAAGCATGAGCCGCTTCAGGTGTAAAGTGATATTTAGGGACATCCCAAAGTCCTTTTCCTTTGTCTAATAACGCTAATCCTTCTTCCAGATCCTGACGAATATTATCATAAGTCGATTTAACGGTTCCTCGATCATATTTTTTTATAAGCACCGTTTCAGGTTCTTTCACATAAGGTACACCTGGGGAATCATTACTAGCTCCCGATTTTGGGTCATATACTTTTGCAAAATAGTTGGCAAGCATAAAATGACAATAAGCACGAGCAACAAGTGCTTCGCCCTTATAAGGCAAAACATCAGCGCCAAAATCATTCTTCTCAATAGCATCCAGTGCATGATTAGCTGCTGCAATTGCCTCATAACATGAATTCCAATAAGCGGTTGGAGAATCCGTATCATCGCCGATAATATCTTTCCACTCATAAAGAGCAGGAACCGGTTGATACAAATCGCCAACACCTTTGTCTTCGACATTGTCCGAATACGTTTCAGCCATAGCCAAAGAATTTCGCCCAGGATAGGCTGACGCAACCAATCGTTTGACTTTATCTACAGTATTGATCTGAGCACGCATATCAGGCTCCTGATCAAGATATTTGCTACATCCGCTGAACAAAAAAGCAGAGGATAAAAGAATATATTTGATAGTATTTAATTTCATGATTTATATTTTTAGAATCCCAACTTCACAGATAACGTAATTTGTTTTGGCACAGGAAGAGCAACTCCACCATTACTATAAAACTCCGGATCGACTCCGTTTAACTTCTTATCTGAGTATAATAACCATAAATTATTCCCTACAAGATTAAACTGTGCTGTTCTGAATTTAATGCGTGACACGAGCTCCTTAGGTACATTGTATCCAATAGAAATTTGTGACAAACGAATATAGTCGCCTTTCGCCACACGCTCGGATGAATAGTTGTAAGCATTGTACGTATAGTTTGCCGCATTTCTTTCTTCCAAAGCATTCTTAACATCGAATTCTGCCGACAACGGATCCAAAGTCGAGGGAATCACCGTTAGATACTCATCACCACGATATAAAAACCTATTGATCAAATCCTTTGATACATTATACATATCCAAATAAGATGAGGAATAACTAGGTTGCAGACGAACCTTATTACCAAAAGCAAATTTCATTAAAAAGGACAAACTGAAATTTTTATACTCTAATCGGTTATAATATCCACCCGCTATTGTAGGGTCTACAGGGCCTTCATATTTTAAGAAATCAGTTTCATTGTCCTGCAGCCAAAAATACGTAGCACCTGGTGTCCCGTC
This sequence comes from Sphingobacterium sp. UBA7253, assembly GCF_002472745.1. Taxonomy (NCBI): domain Bacteria; kingdom Pseudomonadati; phylum Bacteroidota; class Sphingobacteriia; order Sphingobacteriales; family Sphingobacteriaceae; genus Sphingobacterium; species Sphingobacterium sp. UBA7253. Next base: position 11,189 of record NZ_DKSP01000139.1, read on the forward strand.
AGTACCGATAAACATCGGGTACCCACCTCTTGCGTTAAGCTTATCGAAATCGATAGAATACAATCCACGATGTGGCTTTCCTAATTTGGCCCCACCTTCAGCAGAAACTAAATTCCAGATGTTACGTGTCACATCAAGTTTTGTAATTTCTGTTTTATTAAAGCCTAGGGTAAACTGGGTCCGCCAAGTAAAACCTTGCGGATCTTTAAAAGGATATCCGCCTAGTTGAATGTCAACACCATGCCCCTTCATATCCGCATAGTTACCCAGTTTTTCGAACTGACCTCCAATACCCGATGTTCGAATAGGCCCAATCAAATCGAAAATGTTTCTTCTATAATAATCAAAGTTCAAATCAATTCGACGATTTAAAAAGCTTAGGTCAGTACCAATATTCAATTCGTACATCTTTTCCCAAGTCAATTCTGAATTTTCTAAACCGTCAATATTAATTTTACCTTCTTTCTCCGATTCGTAAGGTCGATATGCCACCGCATTATAAAATACAGCAGAGGAGTTTGACGCATTTCCCATATTTGCCACAAGACCATAAGTTGCTCTTAAGCGTGCTGAAGAGAGAATTTTATTTTCACGGTTGAAAAAATTTTCCTGGTCAATGTCCCATGCTCCCGATAAATTCCAGGTAGGCAGCCAGCGAGCTACATTAGAATGTCCCATTTTATTTGAGCCATCATACCGTGTCGTAAAGTTAAATGAATACTTATCCTTATAATTATAAGCACCTCGAAGTGCATAGGCCAATTTTCGATCATAATTATAGGCCATTGAAAAAGGAACGTTGCCACTTTCAATCGCATACTTGTAATAGCGATAGGTAGGCATTACTAAATTTCCATTGCCATATTCTATTCCTGGACCATTAAAATCATGATTTTGTTTGTCCGCATACTGAAGCTCGTAGGTTCCAAATAAATTTAATGTATGATCATTCCATTTTTGGTTGTATTCCAAATTGTGGCGCATATAATAACTGATCATATTATTATTGGCAACATTAAAGAATCCTCCATTGGGTAATATCACATATTTATCCGTATTGGGGAAATCTGGATCCGCGTACAAAAACCTATTTCCTGCATTTACTGTTTGATCCTGGTTTGCTCGATATGCTTTGGAAAGATTCGCATTTTCTGTGATCATATGCTGTCTTTCGGAATTGTAATAACGATACATCCCATTCGCAGAATAAGTCAGGGAAGGTAAAATTTTATACGTTATACCAGCTTGAACCTTAATATCCATCAATTTTAACTTGATATAATTATTATCGAGTTCATTAAGGATATTGAATGGTGCGTAGTCTCTATTAAAATACTCTAGTTTTCCATTTTCATCGTAAGCGGTTATAATACGACTCGTATTTAGCGAATAAGAGTATGGGTTAATATCAAAATCACGAGAATAGCTACCATACACAGCATCCGAAACTCTATTTAATGTTCCTGGAGTACGCTGATCCCTAATATTACTTTGGAAGATAAATTCGGTACTCAATTTATCATTGATTTTGTAATTATTACGGACATTCGCAGTAAAACGCTTCGCAGAGTTCCCCAACGTAAAACCAGAATCATTCATAAAACTAGTAGATGCATAGGTCTGGCTTTTAGCCGTCCCTGTAGACATACTTAGGGAGTGATCGTGAACAAGGGACTGCTTAAAAAGTAAGTCAAACCAATCTGTATTCGCATTGGTATAGCGCTGCAAAAATTGATACCGAGAGGGAGCATCATTGCGCAAAGCATACGAATCAGTAGAAGGATCATAATCGTACATCAGATTATACATCTTGTTAAAGACACCTCCAGTTGGGGAACGAGAAACCTGTGAATGATTTAAATAGCCTTTGTTTTCCATATCAATGATCAATTGCATCTGCTCCGCTGAGTTCATGATATCAAATTGGTTGTAATTAGGCTTGATATAGGTGGTGAAGTTTCCTGAATAATTAAAATTGACAACACCATCTGTATTGCGTCCCCTTTTCGTATTTACGACCACAACACCGTTCATTGCAGCAGCACCATACATGGCTGTGGCAGCAGCATCTTTCAATACAGTGATCGACTCAATATCATCTGGATTTAAACCTGCTACAGAAGAACCTAATAGCGTATTTGCATCCCCTGTTGACAATGCCTCATTGGAGATATTGACCGCCTCATCCAGGATGACACCGTCAATTACCCAAAGTGGTTTGTTATCTCCCGTAAGTGAGGTTGCACCACGAACCCGAATTTTGGGTGCCGCTCCAAATGTACCAGACACGTTCTGAACGGAAACCCCTGCTGCTTGTCCCTCCAACATACGAGAAATATCCGGAACCCCCGCACGTTCAGCCTCTTTCGCATCAATCTTCGAAGATGCGCCTGTGAATAATTTACGATCCAAATTTTGATAACCGGTGGCAACTACATTGACTTCATCCAATTTTTGATCATTAGCTGTAAGTACAACATTTATAGTTGACTTACCAGCCATGGAAATTTCCCTGGTTCCAAACCCGACATACCGAACGACCAAAACTGCAGAAGAAGAGGCATTAATCCTAAAGTGCCCTGAATCATCTGTTTGCGTCGAAATAGAAGTTCCCTTTACGGTTACAGTAGCGCCACTTAATCCCTTTCCATTTTTATCAGTGACGGTACCTGAAACGGATTGCTGTATAGCCAATGGGACTGTCATACTGATATTCTTTGCATTACTGTTGACCGAAATGGTGTTAGCAATAATTTTGTATTCAATATTATTGCTTTTTAAGACAGCATTCAATGCTTCCTCAACGGACGCATCCTTAACGTTCACAGAAATCCGTGCTTTAGTATTCAGATTTTCACTATATAAAACACGTAGATGGGACTGCTTGGAGATGGCAGACAATGCTTCTTCAATACGTGCATTTTTCATATTCAACGTGACTTTTTGTGCTGCGCTCTTAGCGTGCACACCCGTCACAAATGCGAATAGAAGACATGTACTAATTTTCATAATACGTAATGGTTTGCAAAATCGTGGGTCTTGAGGGATCAAGGACCACCTTTTGCTAAGTGGTAAGTTATTCATACATTTACACTTTGTGGTTAATTGGGATTTAATTGTTCATTTTTAGATTTTAGGACCTGATGATCGCATCTTTTTCTGAACAGGGATGCTGCAACATTCCTGTTCTCTTTTTTAGGTCATTGCTTTTGATGTATTATTTTATCATAGGCGCGCTATTTTCTTTTTATAAATTGTTAGTCCTTAACTTTTGGTAGCAATAATCAATTTATTACCTTCTACTTCAAATTTTAGGTTACTGACATAGGATAACATCTCCAATACTTGAGACAATTTTACATCACGCTCAATACTTCCGGTATACTCTTTGTCCAGCTGCACATCACCTCGGAAGGTAACATCTAGATCATACCAACGTGATAATTGATGTGCTATATTCGTTATCGTTTCCTTTTTGAAATAAAATTCATTGTTGTGCCAAGCAAGATCATGGGCCAGATCTGCTTTTCCCTTAACTAAGTTGTCTTTAAAAGAAGAAGCATATTCACCAGGAAATAATTCTACCCGTTGATCATTTTGACGTACCTCCACTCTCCCCTCTGCTAAAGTTGTTCGAACATGATCCGAATAAGAATTAATATTAAAATGCGTTCCGAGCACTTTAATTTCATTACCTTTCGATTCCACAATGAAAGGTTGATCTGACTTGGGGGTAACTTCGAAATAGGCTTCTCCATCCAAAAAGACTCTACGTTCTTTCGGTGAAAACTGCGCAGGAAATTTCAATTGAGATAGCGCATTCACCCAAACTTTTGTTCCATCAGCCAAAGTCATCTTATAGAAACTTGCTTTTGGAACAATCAATGAGTTGTATTGCAATGGGATCGTTTGATCTATTCCCTTAACGATCAACTCATTGCTATTCCCGATTAGATTATTGTTTTTAGTCAAGGTTTTAGTGGAATCACTATTCAAAGAGAGCCTGGAGCCATCAGCCAAGACTAATACTGCACCACTTGTTGCAGGAGCAATATCTTGCTTTTTTGAAACTATTACACTTTTATCACCCGAAAAGAATGAGGTAAAATCACCTTTCCATAATAGAAAACCACCTAACAAGAATACAATAGATGCTGCAATGCTTAAGGACCATTTCCGAAAAGATCTCGCGCTGTTAGATTCTTTACTTTTCAACCGCTCCCATGCTTGATTTACATCCAACTGCCGAATAACGGCTAAATCTTCTGCTATATTTTCCGCTTTTCGGAAGGACTCTAAAAGCTGCTTATTTTGTGAACTGGCATTGAGCCATTCATCAAGCTGCACTTGTTCCTCTGCTGTCAATTGACCACAAAGGAATTTCTGTATTAAATCAGTGATATGTCTTGTGTTTTCTTTCATCAATTACCATAAAGAAACTTAAGACGAAGAAAAGGGTGACAAGAATTTAAATATTTTTTAACAAAAATATAATAAGGGGTATAAACTCGGGATTCAAACGTTTGAGCAACATTTTCATGCCTCGTTGCTTTTGTGTTTTTACAGTATTGATACTAATTTGCAGCTCCCGTGTAATTTCAAGATTGGATAAACCTTCAAGATAACCAAGCCGAAAAACTTGTTGACAGGCGAAAGGCATTTCCTCAATAATTTTATATATTTCCTGAATGACCTCACTGTGAATCATATTCAATTCAAGCGCAGTATTATCTTCTTCGGTAAAACCTACAACATTCCAATATTTTTGACGGACCTTTTCATGACGGATATGATTATAACAAGCGAAACGCACAGAACTATAGAGATAGTTCTTTATTGCAATCTCATTATCACTGACATGATCAGTATTTTTGAAATAAGCAATAAAAGAGTCTTGTACCAGATCTTCTGCTAGAGAAAGGTCACCCACAATCTTCCAAGCAAAATGGCAAAGTCCATTATAGTGTGTCTTAAACAATACTTCTTCTTTCTGCATAGTTAGATCTCTTCCACACTCTGATTCTATTATTTTTATAGATGAGATTATTTAGGGTAAAAAACACATCCAATTGAGGATGTTTAATAATTGTATCGTAAAAATGCTCTTTTTTTTTGTCAATCCCAAATAATAATTCTAAACCCGAATTTATTCATCTCTAAATTGCTAAACTAGTTTTGTTTTTTTTCCGACAAACAAAACAAAATTCCTGCTTTTATCATTTATAGAGAGAGAAAACGGTCAAAAACTAGCATTTTTTCGCTTTTTTTTACTATATTGTAAACTTTCAAAAAACCTTCATCGCCGTATAAGCATTGGCAACGATGAAATGTAGAAGGTTAAAAATTAAAACAAAGACTACATGCTATTTACTGTTCTTTCAGGACTAATAACATCGAGCCTTATTGTTCCATTTGGTCGATTCCTAAAAACCAAATGGGGTTTTATTCTCGCATTCTTACCGGTACTTCTATTTCTATACTTTACGCAATATATTGTACCTATTGGTCAAGGCTCCTATTTCGTACAATCAACATCGTGGGTGCCCTCCTTAGGCATCAATCTGGATTTTAAATTAGATGGACTGTCGCTACTTTTCGCCTTATTGATTACTGGGATCGGATCCTGTATATTCTTTTATGCGAATGCCTATCTCAAAGGTCATCGGTATATCGATCGATTCTTTGGCTACCTCTGCCTTTTTATGTCGGCTATGCTGGGGCTTGTCCTGTCGGACAACATGTTACTATTGTTTATCTTCTGGGAACTGACCTCGATCAGCTCATTTTTTCTCATTGGATTTAACAATGACAAAAATGATTCTCGCAAAAGCGCACTGACTGCACTATCCATTACTGGGTTGGGTGGTTTTTTTCTACTGGCAGGTTTTATTTTGCTGGGTAATATTGCCGGTACTTACCATATTACAGCACTCATCGGCAAAGTATCAATCATTCAGCAACATCCACTCTTTCCCCTGGTCTTTGGCCTCGTAGCACTTGGAGCGATTACGAAATCAGCACAATTCCCTTTCCATTTTTGGTTACCCGGTGCTATGAAGGCGCCAACACCTGTGTCAGCCTACTTACATTCGGCAACCATGGTAAAGGCCGGAATCTACCTTTTGGCCCGTTTTTCACCGATACTAGGGGGCAACCCGATCTGGATGTATTCCCTCATGGCCATTGGTGGCCTCACGATGCTTTATGCCGCATTCCATTCGCTTTTCAGAACAGACCTCAAGGGAGTACTCGCTTATTCAACCATATCCGCCCTCGGTATTTTGGTTTTCTTATTGGGACTCGGTACCAAGGATGCTATTATCGCTGCAAGTGTCTTTATACTCGTACATGCCCTATATAAAGCCGCATTATTCTTGATTACGGGGATTATAGACCATGAAACGGGAACGCGAGATCTTACAGTCTTGCGGGGGCTACGCAAGGTATTAATGCCTGTCGCTATCGCAGGTCTCCTAGCGGCACTTTCCAGTGCAGGTATTCCACTTACATTTGGATTTATTGGAAAGGATCTGATTTACGAGGCAACACTACATGCCACACCCGATTTATTTCTCTATTTGACCGTCGCTGCAGTAGTAACAAATATACTCTTGGTCTCTGCTGGATTTATGGCCGGCATCAAACCTTTTGTGGGTAAGCTACCCGAGCAATTTAATACAATCCACCTGCCCTATAAAGCCATGTGGATCCCACCTCTACTTTTAGCTATATTAGGAGTTGTCTTTGGGTGCATCCCAGGACTTGTCGGCGAATGGATTGCCGGACCTACCGCAACAAGTATACTCGCAAGCCGCGAAACATTTCACCTGAAAATCTGGCATGGCTTTAATTTAATCCTGCTACTAAGCGCTATTACAATTGCCGCTGGTACGTTGCTTTATTTCACAAACAGGCCCAGCGAGAAAAAATTGGCTTGGATTGCAAATTTCAATAAGATTTCTCCTGAATATATCATCCAATTATGTGCGCAGGAAATTGTTTTGTTCTCTACTTTCTTCACCAACAAAATGCACAACGGCTATTTGCGTTCGTATCTGTTGAAAATTATCTTATTTGCCGAATTATTGATCGCCTACCAGTTATACCTGGGCGGGCCACTCCATATCAAATGGGAAACCTTATCTCCAGTGAGTTTCTACGAAGTCACCACAGTCTGCATTTTGATCGGCGCCATTGTACTCACCATCCGCACCTCATCCCGTTTAACAGCCGTAGTAGCCACCAGTGTTGTAGGCTATGCCATATGTCTTATTTTCGTGTTTTACAGTGCCCCAGATCTAGCGATGACGCAATTCACCATTGATACACTCACGGTGGTACTCTTCGTATTGGTACTCTTTAAGCTCCCTTCTTTTCTGAATTTGGCCAACCGACGCACTATCATTCGCGACGCCGTGGTCGCTATCGTTTTTGGAATTTTGCTATCCATGGTCGCACTCCGTGTACTCCATGAACCAACAACAACTAATATCAGTGATTTCTATGGCGATTATGCTTATGTGCTTGCTAAAGGAAAAAATGTCGTCAATGTAATACTTGTGGATTTCAGAGGTTTTGACACCATGTTTGAAATTGTAGTATTGAGTATTGCTGCATTAGGGGTATATAGCTTATTAAAATTACGTTTAAAATCCTCTGATAAAGAATAATGATTGATAAAGGTTATGCACAAATGAGCTGATAACTCCTTGCTAAATAGTAACAAATGAACAGTACAATATTACAGACCGCTACGCGGTATTTATTACCGATACTCTTACTTTTCTCGGTGTTCCTTCTACTCAGGGGGCATTATTACCCCGGCGGAGGTTTCGTTGGCGGCTTGGTTGCTTCGATTGCCTTTGTGCTGCATAGTTTTGCCTTTGGTCCTCAAAATACCATGAAACTGATTCAGTACAAACCCCTGTCACTCATCCCCATCGGATTGGGGATTTCGGCCATAAGCATGTTCTTACCTGCATTTTTTGGCTACCCCGTCATGACCGGGCTTTGGCTGGAAGAGAAAATCCCCGTTATCGGGATGATAGGAACCGCCTTATTTTTTGACCTTGGTGTATACTTTGTTGTCATCGGTGTTGTCCTGACAATTTTATTTACAATTGCTTTAACTACTGAAGAAGAAGAATAATGGAACTGATACTCGTGCTATTGATCGGCATCCTTTATGCTGCCGGAATATACCTCATCTTGCGTCGAAGCATGGTGAAATTGTTGTTGGGGATTATGTTGCTGGGCAATGGTACCAATATATTGATCTTCTTATTGGGAAATATTATAAAAGGTAAACCACCCATCATTGGCCCCGATCTGAAGGTATTCACCGATATTTATGCGGACCCGATTCCGCAAGCACTTATTTTAACGGCCATCGTGATCAGCTTTGGCCTAACCTCCTTTGCCATCGTTTTACTCAAGCGTGTATATGCATTGCTGGGGACAGATGATCTGGATGATTTGAACACGCCTGAGGAAGAAGATATATGATAGACAACCACATTATTGCCACGATTATCGTGCATTTATTTATTGCTATTGTCCAACTGATGTTGTGGCGCAAATCCACTGCACAACGTTTTCTGAGCGTTGGCGGAAGCTTGCTCGCACTTATTCTTGCCTTTAAACTATTCTTCAAGGTTTATGATGATGGTATTTTGACCATGAATGCAGCGAATTGGAAAGCTCCTTTTGGGATCGTTTTTGTTGCCGATCTATTCAGTAGTACCCTTATTCTCCTGACTTCTATCGCAGGTCTGGCAGTCTCCATCTTTTCCTGTGTCGGTGTGGGGCGCCAGCGCATACTCTATGGTTATTTCCCGATCTTTCACTTTTTGATGATGGGGCTCAATGGGGCTTTTCTAACCGGTGACATCTTCAATCTGTATGTATGGTTTGAAGTTATTATTATTTCCTCTTTTGTGCTGATGACTTTGGGGGGCAGAAAATCCCAATTGGAAGGTGCCGTAAAATATATGGCCATGAATATTCTGGCTTCCACATTTTTCTTAACAGGAATAGGTATACTTTATGGTATTTCAGGCTCATTAAACATGGCCGACCTGGCCCTGCGTATTCCTAAAATACAAAATCAGGCTTTAGTAGAAATTACAGCAACATTTTTCCTGATCGGTTTCGGTATTAAATCCGCCGTATTTCCACTCTATTTTTGGTTACCGTCCTCTTACCATACGCCACCTTCGGCCGTAGCAGCGACATTTGGAGGCTTATTGACCAAGGTTGGGATCTACGCCTTGTTCCGGGTATTTTCCTTACTATTTATTCCCAATCATTTTACCAAGGAACTGCTTATCGTCTTAGCCATATTGACTATTCTAACGGGTGCTTTTGGCGCACTGATCAAAACTAATATCCGAAGGTTGTTTTCTTATTTGATCGTTTGTCATATCGGTTTTATGATTGGCGGACTGGGCTTATATAGTAAATGGGCTTTATTGGGGGCAGTATTCTATCTGATTCATGATATCATGGTCAAAACGAATTTATTCCTCATAGCCGGTGTTATACGACAACTCCGCGGCACCATGGATATGACTAAACTGGGCGGACTTTATGCCCAATACCCAAAGATTTCATTACTTTTTGCCATTGTTCTTTTTTCACTGGTGGGCATCCCGCCTCTCTCGGGCTTCTGGCCTAAAATCTATCTATTCAAAGATGCCTTCCACTTAGAGAAGTATGCTTTCGCGGGAGCCCTGATTATTGGTAGCTTTATCACCTTGTTTGTCATCGCCAAAATGTGGGCGCAGGTATTCTGGAAAGATGCGCCTGATCCGGAAATCATTGAGGACAAATTTGCGGGTATGATCGGCTATAAAAGAACAATGCTCATACTGCCTGTTGTTATTTTGGCTTCTGCGTCCCTGTATATCGGACTCAACGCCGAAGCGATTATCCATGTCGCGGATCAAATCGCTACACAATTATTGGACACATCACCTTACATAAACGCTGTATTAGGAGGGCAGAAATGATATGATCAAACAGTTTTTAATGAACCTCATGCTATCCTTTATCTGGGTCGCATTGACGGGATCGATGTATTACACCAACTTCCTTTTCGGCTTTATGTTGGGATTTGGTATCCTCTGGCTTATGAACAGGAATGAGGTGGACCAACGCTACTTTTATCGGGTCCCCAAAACATTGAGTTTTATTCTTTTTTTCCTGTGGGAAATGATTGTTGCCAATGTGCAGGTTGCCTACGACGTGATAACCCCCAAGTTTTTTATCAAACCTGCGATTGTCAAGTATCCCATGGATGCAAAAACCGATTTGGAAATTAACCTGCTTTCAACCTTTATCTCGTTGACACCCGGCACACTCATCCTCGACGTAAGTGAAGATAAAAAAACGCTCTTTATTCACGTCATGTACATGAAAAGCAAGGAACAGTTTGTTTCTACCCTTAAAAATAATGTTGAACGAAGACTTTTAGAACTCTTAAGATGACTTTAAATAGCTATTTTGATTATGTGATCCTTCCGATCTTGACTATCTCAGTCATACTGGCTTTTATTCGTCTGTATAAAGGACCCCAGATATTTGATCGTGTTATTGCCCTAGATCTCATTATCACCATCGGAATTGGCATTATTACCGTTTATAGTATACGAACTTCGCAGGAAGTGTTTTTAGACATTGCCATGATCTTGGCGCTTATCGCATTTCTTGGTACGATCGCATTTTCATTTTATTTAGAAAAACAAAGCAAAGATGATTGATATTACTTTAGCCATTCTCAGTACCATCGGGGCCTTGGCCATACTATTTGCGTCTATTGGCATCTTGCGGATGCCCGATTTTTATTTGCGTCTTTCGGTTACGGTAAAGGCGGCAACGCTGGGTGTGGGACTTTTACTTATCTGTGCGGCAATGACATTCCCGGATGTATCCGTAACGACCAAGGCTATAGCTATTGGATTTTTTCTGATCCTAACGGCTCCGGTTGCAGCACACATGATTGGAAGGGCTGCCTATATACAGCGGGTAAAAACATGGAAGGGAACCACCTTAAATGACCTTGAAAAGGAAGGTAAATTAGATTGTAGAAAAGAAGATTTTTAAGAAAAAACGCATACGGTTTTTCCTAAAAATCTTCTTTTCTTATTCGAACTTCTTTTCTGGATTAGAAGATAATGCAAACTGGTGCTGGTACAGCAATTTCTTTTCCAGTATCTGTCAACAAACCCGTTTTAGCATCCCGACTAAACAAAACAATGTTGTTGGTATATTGATTGGCGACCAAAAGATATTTCCCATCCGGAGAAAGGTTGAAATTACGCGGACCTTTACCTTTTACTGAAAGATTCGCTATTTTCTTCAATTCTCCATCCTTTTCTACCGAAAAAGTAGCTATCGTATTGGCATCGCCACGGTTGGTCGCATACAGGAATTTTCCATCAGCAGAGATCTTCATGTCAGCACCGCCGTTACTTCCTTTAAAACCTTCGGGGTTAATATCAAAAGTACTTTGATACATCCATGCATCGCCATCTTTCTTATACGATGCAATTTGACCGGTCATTTCCAATACGACATACAGGAATTTCTCTTTCTTATCAAATACAATATGTCTAGGACCGCCACCAGCAGGCGTAAAGATATCTTCTGATTCATCAGCAAGACTATAGGCATTTCCAGTTTTATTCACCGGATAAATAGAAATCTCATCCAAACCAAGATCTTGGACGTACAACTTATCCCCTTTATTGGAGAAAAAAGTAGAATGTACGTGTGGCTTTTCTTGGCGAACGGGGTCCACTCCCTTACCCTCGTGTTGTATTAATCGTGCTCTTTTGCTCAAAACACCATTACTTTCTAAATCAAACAGCGCTGCAGAGCCGCCTGTATAATTTGCTACAGCGAGCAAGCTACCCTTAGGATGTACTTCAACAAAACAAGGCGACTCCCCTCCGGAAGGAAGTGAGTTTAGAAAAGTTAAATGACCGTCCTTAAAAGAATAGGCAGAAACAGTCCCCTCTTGATTTGGAACCTCATTAACGGCATAAATAAAGTTATTATTTCGCGCTAAAAAGGATGGATCTTTACTTTCTTGCGTGCTCGACAAGGTTGTTTCACCAGTTTTAACATCAAAATTATAAATATAGATGCCCTTGCTCGCGGTTTTGCTCGTATATGTGCCCACAAACATGGGAATCTGTTGCGCAAAACTAGCAAGAGGTAAAATTGTCATCAAATAAATAAATGCTTTTTTCATTGAAATTATTTTATAAATGTAGCTACTCATTTGTTGAATGAGACCGTTACATCAAGTTTGTTTCTAAATTATACGGGCCCCTACTTAAATTCACCCATTCATCCTCCGTGTGAGGATCTAAAAACCCCGCTATTTTATAGGCGTAAATATCGTCAATAGACTTGTTAAATTTGGTTAAAACCGTCCTTTCTAATAGGCAAATGCGTATTTTAGCACATCAATTTTAACAATTCTAAAATCGCCCATTTAAAATATTGGGAATACAAAAATATTGTTAAATAAAAGTACGAATAATTCATATAATCTGATAATTTTGTGCTGTTGTTCAAAAAAGTATATATTGAACACAATTACTACGTATACCGCCGAAGGCAGCGTGAATGCTTGTGACAAAAAAATAAATGATGAACAAATAACCGAGTGAAACGAATTCATTTATACAAATGAAGATCACTCATAAATATCATAAATAATTTATACGGATGAAAAAAAACATTTATATATTGTTTTTATTGCTGTTTGCATCAATTCAGGCCAGTCTTGCGCAACGTCAAGTTATTGATCGCGTTGTAGCAACGGTTGGATCGGGCATTATCTTACAGTCCGACGTGGATATGCAATATTCTCAATGGTTAGCGCAAGGGAATAAACCTAATGAAAATTTTAAATGCGGCGTACTTGAGCAGTTAATCATTCAGAAGCTGCTTTCCCAACAGGCAGTAATTGACTCTATAGATGTAACGGAAACCGAAGTTGACGATAACCTTAACTCCCGCCTACGTCATATGTCACAACAGGCAGGAGGGCAAGAACGTCTTGAAAAATTCCTCAACCGCTCTTTATTGCAATACAAAGAAGAAATGCGTTCAAGTGTTTTTGAGCAATTGAAAGCTAACAAAATGCAGCAAAACATTGTTCAAAAAGTAGACGTAACACCATTGGAAGTAAAGCGTTATTTTGAAGGCTTGAATAAAGACAGTCTGCCTTACTTCAATACCGAGGTAGAAATCGGTGAGATTGTGATGATGCCCAAATTGACAGATGCAGAAAAAAAAGAGCAGCGAGATAAGATTGAAGGTATCCGCAAGCAGATTGTAGATGGCTCAGACTTTGGTACAATGGCTCGTATATACTCGCAAGATCCCGGATCTGCCCCTTATGGTGGTGATTTAGGTTTCGGCACACGTGACAACTACGTAAAGGAATTCTCCGCGATGGCTTTTAAATTAAAACCGGGAGAAATTTCTCCAATTGTAGAATCCAAATTTGGCTTTCATATTATTCAGGTACTCGAACGACGGGGCGAAGAGGTGCATACACGCCATATCCTGATGAAGATCAATCCTGGTACTGCTGCGTTGGAAAGAACCAAAAATAAATTGGACAGTATCTATAAACTGGTTGTTGACAAAAAAATGGATTTCTATCACGCTGCTACAAATTATTCGGATGCAGAAGAAAGCAAATTCAATGGGGGTATGATCCTAAATCAAGAAGGCTCAAGCCGCACAACCGTAATTCCTATGGATGGCTTGGAAAAATCAGTATTTACAGCAATCGATCCCCTAAAACCAGGAGAATACTCCAAACCAGAGCAATTTACAGACAAAATGGGCGATGTTGGCTACCGTTTCAATTACTTGAAAACACGTATTCCGCCGCACAAAGCAAATTTGGACGAGGATTTCACCAAAATCAAAGAGGCTGCCAGACAAGATAAAATCAATCGCAATCTAAGTAAATGGTTCGATGATAAATCGAAAACAACATTTATCAATATCAGTGACGAGTTTGGTTCATGCGATGAATTGAAAAAATGGAAAAAACAATAAGTGTACAACACTTATCCTATAAAAAAGGGCTTGAATAGTATATATTCAAGCCCTTTTTTTATTTGGCAATCGTCATGCTATTTCTCAAACATCATCTCGATCAGAATATTCCAGTTCGCTTTCTTCACATCATCCTTCGCCAATTCGCTCAGTTGCCAGATACGAATATAATTATACTTCACCACCTTATCCTTTTGTCGTACCGTTGCAGTTCCTTTTGTATAGGCAAAATCGCCACTATACGAACGTTTTACTTCTTCCGGGACTGTTTCTATCGTCATCCGCTGTTTTTTGAGATAAGCCATCATTGTGGCCTTTCCTTCCATCGGACTGGTCCAAGGGAACAAAAAGCGGACATCCTCGCTTAAAAACTCCTTATATGCGGTTGGGTTATCGGCCTTCAGAACTGTTGACATCAATTTGTCTGTTTCCAGGACAATATCTTCACGCTGATTTAATCGCACTTTAGAGCGATGCTTCAGATACCACGAATCGGTAGGTTCGATATATTCAAGATCAAATTCCCCATCCTTCCCGTTGTTTTCAACTTCGGCCCGAATATCGACCAGCCACTTACCCTTTTTGTTGCGTTTCCAGACAGTCAAGTATTCTCCATGACGCAATCTTGCACCTACTTTCTGAAAGTCCATAGACCCCGAAGTCACACCAAACTCCTGACTTTTAGCAATCAACGCAAAGGTAGGCTGCCAATTTAAAACATCGGGAATATTTGGTCTATTATTCAGATAGTTATAGGCATTTACTGCCGATGGGACATAAAACGTAGATTCCTTATCAATGATCGAAAGAAACGCCTGGTGTGGCGTAGACGCTTTCGCCAAGGCAGCAGCATCCTTATCGGCCTGCAATAGGCTTCCAACTTTCTCAGGTATCTGCGCATATAGTGTTGTACCAGCAACACTCATCAATGCGACGACGGATAGCCTATTCCAAAAATTCATATGCAAAATGATCTTTCTTTTAAAGGTGATATGGAATATCCATTGGTTTCCACGATAAGGTCTTTTCCCAATAAGAATATTCCATTGCATTCCTCTTGTATAAATTCGATTTCTTATCTATCAAATCTTATTCCAAAGTGTTCCTTCTTTGCTATCTTTCAATTGAATTCCAATAGAATTAAGCTCATCACGAATACGATCTGAGGTGACGAAGTCTTTATTTGCTTTTGCTTCATTACGTAGCTTGATGACCAGATTCATGACGTCATCGATATCATCGGATGCTGAAGTCTGATCGTTTCGAAGGCCTAGAATATCCTCTACAAATTCTTTCATGAATAGTTTAAGGCCCTCCAATCCTTCTGCCGTTACTTTCGCTTTACCATCATAAATCGAGTTGATGATACGTACAATTTCAAATAATTCAGCAATGAGTACAGGGCTATTAAAGTCGTCATCCATAGCCGCGTAACATTTACGGCGAATTTCAGCCAAATTGAATGAATCAGCACCTTTCGACACCTTCAATTTGTCTAATAGACTGATTGCAGTCATCAGCCTTTTATACCCCTTGTCGGCCGCATCCAGCGCCTCATTGGAGAAATCCAACGTACTTCTATAATGGGCCTGTAACATAAAGAAACGTACAGCCATCGGCGAATAGCCTCTATTCAATAAGGGATGATTTCCAGTAAATAGCTCGCCCGGCAAAAATCCATTCCCTGCAGATTTGGACATACGCGCACCGTTGACAGTCAACATATTCGTGTGCATCCAATATTTGGCAGGGCTCGTATGGTTACATGCTTCGGACTGTGCAATTTCATTGGTATGATGGGTTGCTGCCAAATCCATTCCACCGCCATGAATATCAAACTGATCACCTAGGTACTTTCTGCTCATGGCCGAACATTCGATATGCCAACCTGGAAAGCCGACACTCCAAGGTGCGGGCCAACGCATAATCGTTTCAGGTTTTGCTTTGATCCACAAGGCAAAATCCAAACGCCCTTTTTTCTCATCCTGACCACTCAATTCTCGGGTATTATTGAGCATATCCTCCAATTTACGATTGGTCAATATCGTATAATCGTATGTTTCAACGTATTTTTCAACATCAAAATAGACTGTACCATTCCGCTCATAGGCATAACCATTCTCGATAATCTGTTCGATCATTTCGATCTGCTCGGAGATATGTCCTGTCGCAGTAGGCTCAATACTCGGTGGCAACGTATTGAAAAGACGCAATACGTCATGAAAACCTATCGTATACTTTTGAACGATTTCCATCGGCTCCAATTGTTCCAATTTTGCTTTTTTTGCAAATTTGTCATCCCCTTCATCACGATCGCCTTCCAAATGCCCCGCATCTGTAATATTGCGCACATAACGCACTTTATAACCAAGATGACGCAGGTATCTAAAAATCAAATCAAAAGATACAAACGTCCGACAGTTACCCAAATGCACATCACTGTATACGGTGGGTCCACATACGTACATACCAACGAGGTTGGGATGAATAGGTTCGAATTTTTCTTTTGTTCGCGAAAGCGTATTGTATAAATAGAGATTATGGTCCATGTTTAATCGCTGCTTGGAAATCTATTTTTGTCTGAAATATATTTGAATTGGCACACCTGTAAAGTCAAAGTGCTCACGCAATTTGTTTTCAATAAAACGTTTGTATGGATCTTTGATGTATTGTGGCAGATTACAGAAGAATGCAAACATCGGCGTCCGTCCAGGCAACTGTGTTGCATATTTAATTTTGATATATTTACCCTTTAAGGATGGGGGTGGATAATTCTCGATAATATCCAACATCACTTCATTCAACTTGGAAGTCGGAATCTTTTTGGTCTTGTTGGCGTATACCTTATCCGCAACTTCCAACACCTTAAGGACACGTTGTTTTTCGGTTACGGAAGTAAAGATAATAGGCACATCTGTAAATGGTGCTATTTTCTCTTTGATACGATCTTCGAAAGCCTTCATTGTCTTATTGTCTTTTTCGATCAAATCCCACTTATTGACAACAATGACAATACCTTTGCGGTTCTTCTCCGCCAAGTTGAAAATATTAACGTCCTGCGCTTCTAATCCATCCTGTGCGTCAAGCATTAAAATTGTCACATCAGAATCTTCCAAAGCTTTGATGGTACGCATCACCGAATAAAACTCAATATCTTCATTTACCTTGGACTTACGACGAAGACCTGCTGTATCGATCAATAAAAAGTTATGTCCATATTGATTGTAATGTATACGGATTGAATCACGTGTTGTCCCGGCCATTGGCGTTACAATATTGCGATCTTTGCCGATCAAGGCATTTGTCAAGGAGGATTTACCCACATTCGGGCGCCCCACGATGGTATATTTCGGTAAAGATTCTTCTTCTTCCTCTTCCACTTCAAAATGAGAAACAACAGCATCCAACAATTCACCTGTACCGG
>NZ_DKSP01000139.1:28741-34584 GCF_002472745.1 Sphingobacterium sp. UBA7253
TACCGGATCCTGTAGCCGACGAGATATTAAAAACCTCACCTAAACCAAAAGCATAAAACTCTGCCGATTCATGGTGCAATTTAGCGTGATCGACTTTATTAGCCACGACATACACGGGCTTAGAACTTCTTCTCAGAATATCAGCGATTTCGTCATCCAAGTCGGTAATGCCAGTGGTGACATCCACCATGAATATAACGACCGAAGCTTCTTCAATAGCGATATAGACCTGATCACGAATAGCCTCTTCAAAGACATCATCCGAACCATGTACAAAACCACCTGTATCAATTACTGTAAATTTCTTTCCGATCCACTCGGCTGTTTCATAATGACGGTCGCGCGTCACCCCGCTAAAGTCATCAACAATCGCTTTTCTACTTTCTGTAAGACGATTGAATAAGGTAGATTTACCAACATTTGGACGACCAACAATTGCAACAATATTTGCCATATTTATTTTATTTGATCCACCCACTATCACAGCAGGTGGCACTTTTATGCTAAAAATATACTTAAGGGAACAAAGATACGGATTCGAAAGGGATTATCGCGACACAAAAACAAAAATGGCTTTACCGTGAAGTAAAGCCATTTATAGGGTTTAAATTATCAATATTCGCCTAATTAGACGTTGGATTCTGAGTCAATTTCCCTGGATATGAATTGATCGCATCCTGTGGAATAAAATAAGTCACTCTAAAATCTGTCGGCACAATATCCTCAAATTGTTTTTGTGGCCCAGGATAAGTTCTATTTAACGGCAAGCCATTACGAAACACATCATAACTGCGTTCAGCCTGGTAAGCCAATTCCAACTGACGCTCTTTGTCGATCAGTTTACTTGCATTGGTAGCATCAATTGAAGTATATCCCCCATTGACAATAGAACGATTTCTGATGGTATTTAAATCATTTAGCGCAGCACCATAATTACCTAATTTTGCATTAGCCTCTGCGCGATTTAAATAAATTTCACCCAAGCGGCTGATTACAGGTGAGTGCAATTGCGACTCCTCGCCTTCACGTGAGCATTTCACAATATAGAATTGTGGATAAGCACGGTTTAAGGAAATATAGTAATCGATCATACCGGAGTAGGTATTGCCATCTTCATAAGTAATTGAATAGGTCTGTTGATTAGCATTAATTGCCGTCAATGTATATTCTTTAACAACCTCATTATCACCTATCTTTTTGACTTCTCGTGCAACAACAGTATTTCCGTTAATTACAACTGGAATTTGCAGATAGCTCATTGTTTTAGGATCACCGGCTTTCGCAGGTATATCTTGTTTGATAAATCGAAACACAGTTGAGTATTTGCCGGCCTTATCTTTGGAATAAGTAGGTTCAATAAAGGCCGAACGTGCATCGACAATCGTATAATGATCAGGTCTCCAGTCATTGCGACCTGTTTCATTTAATAAATCAATGTACTTGGCACTGGAATACATCTCGCCCCAGCCCATACCACCGATATTGGAGTACATACCACCAATACCATAATAGTGATCATCACCTGAAAATTCAGAAGCGACACGTTTCACCGCAAAGATCGTCTCTTTGTTATCTTCTGGTCTAAAGGTATTGTATTTCATGAATTGCTCACGAGCCAATAGAACATATTTACCTGAATTAATCACCTTGTCTGCGTATTCTACAGAAAGACGTGCATATTCTGCATTTGGATTTTTATACGTGCCGCTCATATACAGGTATATACGGGAAAGCATTGCTTGTGCCGCCCCCTTTGAAGCATACACTGCCCCTTTATCGATCTTCAATAAAGCTTCTGCTTTCTTCAGATCACTGATTGCTTGCGCATAGGTATCTTTTACAGACGCACGGTCTGGCAAGTTCAAATCATTGAATACATCTTCAGGTGTACCGTTGACAATTGGAACACCCAAGTTTGTCTCGGGACTTTGGTAATAAGGCTTCCCGAACGCACGGCAAAGGTAAAAATACATCATTCCACGGATGTAATAACATTCACCCAATTTATTATCCATCTCTTCACTTTGACCTTCGGCAAACATCTTAATGACGTTCGAAGATTGCGCGATAGCTTTATAACCGCTATCCCAGAAGTTCTGCAAACGGTAATTATTAGGTGTTCTCGCATAGGAGATAAATTCGTAAAATGCGTCTGTCGATGACCCGCGGATCATCATATTATCACCAGCGTATTCACCAAGACGGTGCATTGGGTCGGACCAAGCTTTTAACTGCGCATAAGTACCTGTTACCATGGCATCAGGATTACTCACAATATTCTCTTCGTCCATCGAAGTATAAGGAAGACGATCGATATCGCAGGAGGATACTGCCGATGCGATCAAAAGTCCGATTAATATCTTTTTCATTATTGATTTTCTAAACGTTAAAATTAAAATGTCACACTTGCGCCGAACATGTATTTACGAACCATTGGATATACAGAGACGCCTGTAGATCTGATCATTTGACCACCCCCGCCTTTACCATCTGGTTCAGTCAATGGAAGCTCCGGATCAACACCCGAGTAGTTTGTAATCGTAAACAAATTCTCTCCAGCTAAGAATACACGTAAATTTTTGATGTTATACTTTTTCAGATCGAAGTTGTAACCCAAAGTCAAGGATCTCATTTTTAAGAAATTGTTACTTTCCAAGAAGCGTGTTGACGGTGAATTACCTTTATCTTGGTTATCGTATCTTGCTATCGGATGAGTAGCAACATCACCGGGTTTTTCCCAGCGGCTCCAACCATCCTGTAACTTCATCTGATTACGATCGGTATAAGTTCCATCCGAGTCAAATTCTTGGCGCGAATAATTATACAACTTACCGCCCAAAGAGAACCCGAACACGGCATTTAGATCAAACTGCTTATAACTTAAGGCTGTACTGAAACCGCCAAAGAGATCTGCATTTCCTTTTCCTGCATTACGGAAAGTTGCATTGGAATAGTTCGACGTCGTTGTCCTTGTTTCATTGCCATTGACATCTGTCTCGTATCTGTACCACATTGGCAAACCATTATCAACATTGACACCAGCCCATTCTTTTAGATAATAGGTATCTACCGGATAACCAGGTTGAAGCAAACGTTGCGCCGATCCAGCTATCCCTGATCCGTCCCCTGCGATAATTGGTTTCGAAACAAGATTACCATTGGCATCTTTTGTCGCAAATAGCTCCGTCAATTTATTCACATTGTGACTTAAATTAACATCCAAACTCCAATGTACATTATCATTGCGAACGATATCGCCACCGATGGTCAATTCAATCCCCCGGTTTTGCATCTTACCAATATTTTTCCAGATAGAAGTGACACCTGTCAGACCACTGATCGGCACTTGATAAAGCACATTATCAGTCTTCTTATCGTAATAATCAACATTAAGTCTTAGCCTATTCTTAAATAAGGCTGCATCCACACCAAATCCTGTTGTGTATGTTTTTTCCCAAGTCAGATCTTTATTACCGATTTGGCTAATTAATGCCCCTGGTATTCCATTATAGCTTGATGATGCTGATACCGAATAAAGGCTATATTGTGGATATAATGAGCTCGGTCTATTACCTACCGATCCATAAGCCGCTCGCAGTTTTAAGTTATCTACCCAATCAGCCTTGAACCACTCTTCTTTATTGATATTCCAGCCACCACTAACGGAAAAGAAGTTTCCGTATTTCGCATTGGTACCAAAATTGGATGCCCCATCACGACGGAAAGATACCTGTGCCAGATATTTATTATCGTATGCATAGTTTGCATTCGACAAGAATGACTGTACTGCCCATTCGGAAATTCCACCTTTCGTACGTTCTGGTTTTGCAACAACATCCAATACCTCGAAACCATTGACAATACCCGTTCCGTAAGCATCTAAGGTTTTGGTCCAGTAGTCGTTAAATTCGTATGCAGCCAATCCATTCAGGCTATGTTTATCCCAAGTCTTGTTGAAACGCAAGATTTGGTTGGTATAACGACGTGCAAACTCCATGCGGTAATCCGTTACACGACCAATTACACTTTCACCGCTGTTTGATCGCGGATCTTGATAACCACTGTCAGAATACGTATTGTAGCGATAATTGTTGACAGAGGAGAAGGTCAACCAATCCGTTAATTTGACATCGAAATCTAAGTTACCCATAAATTCATAATTGGTATTGGCACTATGATTCCATTGCAAGTCATACAAGTAATTCGTGCTTGCATTATTGACCCAGCCACTATAACGGTGTGGCACTAAATTTCCATTTGCATCGTATGGACTATCCCAAGGTAGGTTTCCATACATGGCATTGACATCATATTGACGATCATCTACCGCACGTCTCGAACCGGCAATAGATGGCTTGATGGTCAACCAGTCAAAAGGCTTATAGTTGGTACGTAATCTAAAGTTATAACGATCGTAATCATACCCTTTTACCGCACCGGCTTCGTTGTAGTAACCTAAAGACAAATAAGACTGTAATTTATCATTTCCTCCCTGAATGGATAAATTGTGATTTTGGACAAATCCGGTCTTTGTTGCCAGCTTCCACCAATCAAAGTTGCTATTGCGCAAATCCGAATTCCAACGCGGGAATTTGATATCAGCGGGATTTGAAAACGAAGCAAAGTAGTCATAAAGTTCAGCCCCATTCATCATTTCCATGTTTCCATTGGAAAGCTGGTTGATACCCATTTTTGTAGAAAAGCTAATGCTTGTTTTGGATGCCGAAGGATTTTTTGTTGTGACCACAACAACGCCATTTGCACCTTGCGAACCATAAATTGACGTTGAGGCAGCATCTTTTAGAATCGTTAACGATTCAATGTCATCTGGATTGATATCACCTGGGCTTGAGCCGACGATAACACCATCAATAACCCACAATGGGCTCGTCGTGCCACTTAAGGTTGCCTGACCACGAATCACAACACCACCATTTGACCCCGGTTTGCCAGCCCCTGGTGCAACATATACACCGGCAGCCTTACCATTCAGCATGTTTTCAACCGATGGCGTAGTGACATCACGCAATTTGTTTCCCTTAACAGCTTGAAGGGCACCAGTCAAACTTTCTTTTTTCTGCTGTGATCCATACCCAACGACAACAACCTCCTGAAGTGCTTCACTATTGGACTCCAGATTGATGTTAACAACCGGTCCTGTCACCGTCACTTCCTGTGTCTTATAACCAACACTTGTAACGACTAGTACATCCCCATTTTTAGCATCTATGGTAAACCGTCCATCTACTCCTGCCGATGTCGACTTAGCGCTCCCCTTAACACTAATGGTTGCACCAGCCAATGGGCCGTCTGTTGACTGCACTTTTCCATTCACTTTTTGTTGATAAACCGCGTCATTCAACAAAATATTGTTGCCTGGAAACGTAAGACCATTAGCATTAGCCGAGTTGTGTGTACTTGTAATGAGTAAAGCTAATGATAACAGACTCAACTTGTGATTGTCGAGAATCTTTGAAATCATAATATTTAATAGTTAGTTTAAAAATTGATTAGCGTGCTAATCAAAATTTAGGTACATGAATGCTAAAACTAAAGGATGATGACAGTATATCAAAATTTAGCAGCAACGAAATCGATTGCGCCAATTAAACAAACGATTGCATAAACACACATTTTACAGTACAATCTACTATCAAAAAATTAGAGCGATTAACTAACAGCAAAAGACAGTTTTTTAACAACCTCAGGACAGTCGACAATGAGAAATTTAGACGAGCAGGAAAAAGATAATCCTGAAAAACAGGTGGTATTATAGCGTGATTTAGGATACAAAAAAAAGCCAAGATATTCACCTCGGCTTTTTTCTTTTAGTAGCGGGGACC
>NZ_DKSP01000065.1:0-738 GCF_002472745.1 Sphingobacterium sp. UBA7253
GCCTCGTCAATACTTCCTTCAGTAATTAATTTTTTAGCGTAAACTTCTTTCGGGTTCGGATGTTTTTCGATGATTTTATACAACAATGGTTGCGTGAATTTTGGTTCATCAGCCTCATTGTGTCCAAATCTTCTATAACATAACAGATCGATAAATACGTCTGTTTTATATTTTTGACGGTATTCAACCGCTAAATTAATTGCATAAACTACCGCTTCAGCATCATCACCGTTCACATGGAACACGGGTGAAGAAGTGATTTTTGCAACGTCTGTACAGTATGTTCCAGAACGCGCATCCTTGTAGTTCGTTGTAAATCCAATCTGGTTGTTGATGACAATATGTACCGTACCGCCAGTTTTGTAACCATCGAGTTTGGACATTTGGGTTACTTCGTAGACTACACCTTGTCCAGCAATTGCTGCGTCACCGTGAATGATGATCGGTGCAATTTTAGAAGAGTCGCCTTCGTATTTGAAATCAATCTTAGAACGGACCATACCTTCAACGATTGGATCTACAGTTTCCAAATGCGAAGGGTTCGGAGCCAAACTTAAGTGGACAGATTTGCCATCGTTTGTTTTGACCTCAGATGAAAAGCCCAAATGGTATTTTACGTCACCACCAAAGTTTACTTCAGGATCATCAGCGTAAGTCTTACCTTCAAATTCAGAGAATACTGATTTGTAAGATTTACCCATGATATTAGTCAATACATTCAGACGGCCACGGTGAGCC
>NZ_DKSP01000065.1:855-5714 GCF_002472745.1 Sphingobacterium sp. UBA7253
CAGACGGCCACGGTGAGCCATACCGATAACAAATTCCTGGATACCGATTTCTGCACCTTTTTCAATGACTGAATCTAATGCTGGGATTAAACTTTCTGCGCCTTCCAATGAGAAACGTTTTTGACCTAAAAACTTAGTGCCTAAAAAGTTTTCGAATACAACGGCGTGGTTTAATTTGTTTAAAATTCTCTTTTTTGTGTCCAAAGAGAATTTTGGCATGTTACGGTCCGCTTCCATACGGTCCTGTAACCATTTAATTTTTTCTGGGTTACGGATATATTTGAATTCTGCACCAATAGAACGGCAGTAAGTATCCTCCACCAATTGACGGATGTCTTTTAATGTTGCTGGACCTAAACCGACTTCAACACCTGCATTAAAAACGGTGTTCATGTCTGCTTCAGCAAGACCAAACGTTTCTAATTCCTTGCCAGGATAGTATTTACGTCTCTCACGAACAGGGTTAGTGTGTGTGAATAGGTGGCCACGGTCACGGTAGCCATTGATCATGTTCAGCACATTGATTTCTTTCAATACGTGCTCAGGAGTAGCTTCGCCTACTGAACTTGTTGTTCCACCAGCATTTTGACCGAAATCAAAACCTTCAAAGAATTTTTGCCATCCGAAATCTACCGATTGGGGATCTTGCTTGTACGATTGATATAAGCCATCGACATAAGCCGAATCAGCATTACTCAAATATGTCAGATTGTCCATTTACAATTAAAACTATGAAATTTGTCAAAGTTATGAATAAAAAAAGAGTTTCTAATACTGAAATTGAATTATTTAATCAATAAATCTATCCAATTCTTAACATTTTTACCATGATTTAAAAAGGGCTTCTAGCGTACTACAAATTTATTTTCTATTGGAATTATTTATTTCTGCCGAAGATTTATTTAACCAGTATTTCCTCCAGTTTTGGAAGTCCATTTGGGAAATGAGTTTTGATCAATTTTTGCCAATCCAGTGCTTTATTGTCTTTTTCACTTGTCCCAACCCCGGCAATATGAGACCACTGTCCATAAACCGTTGCCGGAGAATAGTCTAATAGATGTTCCTCATACCAGGAGGCGCCACGAAGCCAGTTTACCTGATACTCATGAACTAAATAGCTGGCCGCGATTAGGCGTGCCTGATAAGGGATATAGCCGGTCCTCTGTAATTGGACCATCACACTGTTTATAAAATCATGTTCTGTATGGCCCGATTTCCATTTTTCAAATAATTCCTCATTTCCTTCTAAGGTCGGATGATCCTGATGGGAGCTGTTTTTAGTGCCCTGTGGCTTAAAAAATATATTCGGATATTTTTTAAGCATAAACCTAAAATAATCGCGCCAAAGAAGAATGTCGACAATTTTTTCAAATCGTTTGTCCTTTTTACCTTCACCAAGTTTTTTGATATTGTTATAGAGTAAAATAGGTGACAAGGCACCTGAAGCTATAAAAGGCCCTAGAATCAAGGGGTCCTGGTCCGTTTCCGGATAGGTTGACAATACCGCATGCATAATACTAAGCGCTGTGTCTTCGCCACCGAGAATATAGATGTCATCAACAGATTTGATCTCCTCCTCTGAATAGCCTAAATCTTTTAATGAAGGGATTTTGGTGTCCTCGAGATGGGGAGGGGTAAGGAAATTGGTCGGAAATGGGATTGGTTGCCGAACTAGACTTTCCCGCTCAACTTTTTTCTTGAAAATAGAAAAACCATTGGGTATATCTTTAATAGGGAAAGGGAGGTCTTCTTTGTGGTACAGGGTATGGCCAATGAAATGACGCAAATTTATTTTACTGCTCCAAAGCTCACTTTCTACTTTTTCCGATATAGAAGTCTCCCGAAGTGCCACTTCGCGGTGGTGATAAACTTCGTTGACTTGGTATTTTTGTGCTATTCTTGGGATAATATCTTCAGGCTTGCCAATATAAGTTAATAAGTCGCTACCATGGCTCTTTAATTTTTCTTTTAAAGCGGTCACGGCTTCGATGACAAAGGCCGCCCGTAAAACACCGGTATTTAAGGTGCCAAATTGATTGCGGTCGAAATATCGGGGATCAAAACAGTATACCGGGATGATAAATGAACTTTTTTCAGAAGCTTGATAAAATACTTCATTGTCATGAAGTCTTAAATCATTTCTAAACCAGATCATTGTAGCCCTTTTGTCCATAGAGGTGAAGATAAATACTTTTTAGTGCAGCCTATTTTCAGAAGATTTACAAATATATAAGGATATTGTGTTCCTGAAAGTATTTATGCGCGAATTGACAAAAAAAGGACAATGACGGTACTTGTTTGGATGGTTTACTATATTTTGGTTAGGAAAAAATAAAAATAGTGTTAAACTTATTTGATGTTTCTCTGTTCTAAAATCAGGGAATTATGATATTTGTAGGTTATTGCAGTTGCTCTTGAGACGATCAGAGTAACAGATTAAAAGCGTAAGAAAAACATGGAAAAGATAGCTGCATCACCAATGAAACTATCCTAGGGATTTTGTTCGTTTAAGCGATTGAAAGGGTAATACATAAATACAGCGACTAGGAAGAAACGATCTTATTTAATGGCTCACGATCGTGAGAACGAATCATTAAATCGCGATGGTTTCATAGCCATAAAAATAGAGAATACGAATGAAAAAGGTTTTAATCAGCGGGCTAAATACCTATTTGGGACGACGGGCATCCTGTTATTTGCAATCCAGCGATTTTGATGTGACGGGATTAGTGCGCAACTTATCCCTTTTTAATAAAATAGTGAAAGAAAAGGTAACGGCAAAGCTTTTTGAATTGGACCTGCTGCGTAAAGGGGAAGCTTTCGAGCGTTTTCAAATTACTGATCTCAATTTTGGGATTTATTTTACGCAGGTTCCTTCACTCGACAACGATATACAGCTTCAGCTTGAACTGCTCGGCCTGCGCAATTTTGTAGAAATTTGTAAACGTGCCGGCAATAATCGTGTCATCTATGTTGCTCGGTTAATGGATGAACATTTCTTGGAGCCTGTACGTGATCTACTGGAGAACTTACGTGTCCAATATACCATTGTGATTAAAAGTAGCGTGATCGGGAAAGAGAGTGTTTTAAATCGGATATTTGCGAAACTTGCCAAACGGCAGACCATATTTTATTGGAACTGGGTCGCTTCGCTGAAGTTTCGACCGCTGCCTTTGCTCGATGTATACCGCTGGCTGCGGGAAATGCCTTGGGAAAATAATTTTATATCAGAGATTATTTACCTTGGCGGCAATGAAGAAATGACATTTAGAGGCTTATTTTACCATTTCCTTAAGTGCACTTCCGAGAGTCAAAAGAGAGAAATTAGCGTCAATAAATTTTTTGCTAAACTCTTGCTGACAAGGTTGAATGATATCAATAAAGAAGATATCGACGAATTTAGAAGAGTACTTTATTATGAGAAAAATGTAGATAATTCAACTTGGCAACGGGTGCAGGCATTTGAATTTACTCCTTTGAAATCCTATGTCTGCATGGATACCTAGTGGGCTACTGAAGCCCTTGCGCGATGTGCTTGTTTTGTTTGAGCGTTGCTTTTAGGGTGTTTTGGCCATCTTATGTTGGTTGTATACGATTGTAGGGGAGTGTGATAGTAGATTGGTAAAGGTTTTTTCTTTATATCCTGTTTAATAAATTATTCTGTTAAATTTGTGAATTAACGTGTTGAAGCAGATTTAATATATGGGATACAATAGTTTAGAAGCATGTGTTGCGGATCTTGAAAAACATGGCCATTTAATCCGGATCAAAGAAGAGGTCGATCCGTATCTGGAGATGGCTGCAATTCATATGCGGGTATTTGATGTTGAAGGACCGGCATTGTATTTTGAAAATATCAAAGGTTCGGAGTTTCCCGCTGTATCTAATTTATTTGGAACGCTGGATCGTTCGAAGTTTATGTTTCGGGATTCGTTGGATCACCTGAAAAAATTGGTGGACGTTAAGATGAATCCTGCCGCAGTGCTGAAAAATCCCTTTCAATATATTGGTTCATCGATGACCGCCCTAGGAGCTTTGCCCTGGAAAAAAAAGTCGGGGGCTCCCATACTTCACGGAAAAACATCAATTAGTAAACTTCCGCAGATTGTCAACTGGCCAATGGACGGTGGCGCTTTTGTGACGATGCCGCAGGTATATACGGAAGATGTTGCCAAACCTGGTATTATGCAGGCTAATTTGGGGATGTACCGGATTCAGCTTTCTGGGAATGATTATCTGCCCGATCAGGAGATTGGTTTACATTATCAATTACATCGTGGTATCGGGGTTCATCAAACTAAGGCAAACGCGCTCGGTAAACCTTTAAAGGTGAGTGTTTTTGTCGGCGGACCTCCAGCCCACCCCTTGTCTGCAGTAATGCCACTACCGGAAGGACTCTCCGAGATGATCTTTGCCGGAGCATTGGGAAATAGAAGATTTCGCTATTTTTATGATGATGAAGGCTTTTGTATCTCTGCGGATGCGGACTTTGTTATTACAGGTACCGTTTATCCCAACGAAAATAAACCGGAAGGTCCTTTTGGGGACCATATCGGCTATTATAGCTTAACTCATCCGTTTCCTTTGATGAAGGTGCATAATGTGTACCACAAGAAAAATCCAATTTGGTCTTTTACGGTTGTGGGGCGACCCCCGCAGGAAGATACTAGCTTTGGTGCTTTAATCCATGAAATTACGGGTGCGGCTATTCCAAAGGAGATTTCGGGTCTCCATGCCGTTAATGCTGTTGATGCGGCTGGTGTACATCCCTTGCTTTTTGCAATAGGGTCTGAACGGTATACGCCTTATCAGCGTGTCGATCGACCGCAGGAAATTTTAACAATAGCCAATCAGATACT
>NZ_DKSP01000065.1:5872-11438 GCF_002472745.1 Sphingobacterium sp. UBA7253
ACAATAGCCAATCAGATACTGGGTAAAAATCAGCTCAGCCTTGCTAAATATTTGTTTATTTCAGCACATGAAGATAATCCGCAATTGGATATTTATGATATTCCGGCTTTTTTGGGGCATATCCTTGAACGCATAGACCTTACTCGAGATGTTCATTTTCAGACCAATACGACTATTGATACCTTAGATTATTCCGGCGATGGATTAAATGCCGGTTCAAAGGTGGTTTTTGCTGCCGCTGGTACAAAGAAAAGAACATTGGGCCGTGAATTGCCAGCCAATTTTGAGCTGCCACGACCTTTTAATCAGGCAAAATTTGTCATACCTGGTGTTATTGCGATAGATGGACAGGCATTCTCCACATACGAGCATGAATCGAAAATTATGGCGGAATGGTGTCGTGCTGCCGCTGCAAGCTCCTGGGAAGGTTTTCCATTGATCGTTTTATGCGATGATGCTAACTTTACCGCTGCTACTGTCAATAACTTTGTTTGGACAACGTTTACCCGGAGTAATCCTGCGTATGATATTTATGGAATAAATAGTTTTACAGCATTTAAACATTGGGGTTGTGAAGGTCCTCTGATTATTGATGCGCGGACAAAACCCCACCATGCCCCGGCTTTGATTAAAGATGAAGCGGTGGAAAGACGTGTGGATCAGCTTGCTGCAAAGGGAGGCTCGCTGCATGGAGTTATTTAAGAGCGCTTAATGCCTGTTCGTTCAGGTTTATGGTTGAGAAATTAAATTAGAATAGATTTTAAAAGGTATAACATCAAGATGAATACAGCAGAATTATTGATTAAATCAAAAGGAAGCGAATTACAGTTTCAGGAAGTATTGACTCATATTGCCGATCATTACAGCTATAGTCCCAGTGCATTTCAGAATGGGACGTTGAAAAATTCGAAAGAAGAAAATCAAGGCAGTGCAAAAGTTTTCTATTTTGCACAGTTGAATGGTCTTTCGCAGGAGGATACTTTGCGCCTTTTTGCCGAGCATTATCAGAATGTACTCGATAATCCTGAGGGAGAGGGACATCAGAACATCCGTCAATTTAGGACAAATGGCTGGGATGGGATCCTGTTTGAGCAAGAGGTATTGGTAAAGAAATAATAGTCCATCTGAAGGGTGAAAGCCCGAGATGAAATAGACGACTTCCTGTAGCGACAGGTTCAATTGAGATCGCGTAAATAGGCAGAAGTCATCGAAAATAGAAAGGGCGGTAAACTGTTGTTACCGCCTTTTTTGCCAAATATATTATGGACTGTTTCGCTGGCTTAAGGCTTACTTTCGCAATCTTGTTCTTTATTTCCGCCAAAATAAACCATCCAGCAAATGCCAAATTGATCTTGAAAAGCGCTGTATAGTTCGGCAAAGAATGTTTCGCCGAGCGGCATTTCAACCACCTTTGCATTGGTGCTTAATGCATCATACAATGTTTTTGCCTCTGTGGTGCTTTCACACATCAGCATGACATAGCTGTTGTTTCCTTGAATGTATTGTTGACCAAAAGCAGGAATGACATCAGCACCCATCAGCATGCTGTCTCCATTGATCGAAATTGCTGTATGACAGATTTTGTTTTTTGCTTCGTCTGGAACAGGTGGCATTTGTGGATCAGCGGGGATATCTCCGTAACGCATGTAGCCTGGGTTCTTTGTGTTGAAGACTTTTTCATAAAAATCGAATGCTTCTTCACAGTTTCCGTTGAAATTTAGATAAGCGTGTAATTTTGCCATGATTTCTAATTTTTGAATATAATGATTACTTCTTTTCGTTCTTTTTCTCAATTATTCTTCCCAGGGGACTACAATAAATAGCTTGGGAGTACATTCGTAAAATTAAACTGAAGTTTTCTTAAAAATCTTGCCTTAAGGCAAGATTTAAAAAAGTAGTTCTTTATTCATTAAAAAGGACTAATTTCCATGGACAATTTCCTTTCGAATACGGCTTAGGGAAGTGTCGGTGATACCTAGATAAGATGCGATATGTTTTAAGGGGGCTTGCTGTATCAATATTGGTTTTTCCTTAATCAGGCGTAGATAGCGGGCAGTAGCAGGTTCTGTAATCATGGCAATAGCTCTATTTTTGATGTGAACAAGTTCTTTAGCCATCCAGGAACGGCCCCATTCCCTAAATTCAGGAATCTGATGAAAGAGTTCCTGAAAATCTTCAAATTTTATTTTCCAGAGACGGGTTTCCATGAGTGCCTGAATATTTTCCACCGTTGGATTGCGTTGAAAAAAAGAAGCCACTTCAATGACAACATCATTGTCACTACAGAAGCCGATGGTAACTTCATTGCCTTCATAATCATGTAAAAAGGAGCGTGTAACTCCGTACTCAATCAAGTAGTAAGCATTTGAAACCTGCCCTTTGGTCAATATAAAATCGCCCTTTTTGACGGTTATGGCTTCGTGTTTCTCCGTGATGGCCGTTAATTCCTGTGGTGTGAGCGCAAGCTCACTATAGAAGGTTCTAATTAGATCCATGTCCTGGTTATTTGATTATGACGTCAATTTAACGATAAATCCGCAGATCAATTGTTAATCTATTGTGTGATTATTGTAAACAAATAAGTATTTCGTTGATAATTTTGTTTGTTTATGAAGCTATTTTTAATAAAAACACAATAAAAATTAAAAAACATTATGAATTTAGTTTTTAATTGTTTTACTTTGTGTCAATAACATAATGTAAAAACGAAATATTTAAAATTTTCATAATATGTGTGGAATTATTGGCGCTTTTGAATTAAAGCAACCTGCAAGCTCATTGAGATCTCAAGTATTAGAAATGTCAAAACGTATTCGTCACCGTGGTCCCGATTGGTCGGGTATATTTACTGGTGAGAAAGCTTTGTTGGCACACGAGAGATTAGCTATCGTTGATCCCAAATCGGGAAGTCAACCTTTGTACAGTCCGGATGGTAAAGTTGTACTAGCAGTTAATGGCGAGATCTATAACCACCATGAATTAAGAAATAGCCTTCCTGATTATGCGTTTTCTACACAAAGTGACTCTGAAGTTGTTTTGGCTTTATATTTAGCAAAAGGTCCCTCATTTGTGGATGAATTAAATGGTATTTTTGGATTTGCACTCTATGATTCGCGTGATGATTCCTTTTTTGTTGCACGTGACCATATGGGTATTATCCCTTTATATTACGGTGAAGATGAACAGGGACAGTTGTTTGTTGCATCTGAATTAAAATCACTGGAAGGTTTCTGTACGACGATTGAACAATTTCCTCCGGGACATTACTTGTATAGCAAAGCTGGGAAAACTCCGCAACGCTGGTACCAACGTGATTGGGAAAGTTACGCTGTCGTAAAAGACAACGAGACCGATATCGCCGTTTTACGCAAAGCTTTGGAAGATGCGGTTCATCGTCAATTGATGTCAGATGTACCTTACGGTGTACTGCTGTCCGGAGGATTGGATTCATCCGTTATTGCGGCGGTAACGAAGAAGTTTGCCTCCAAACGCATTGAAAGTGACGATAAAGAAGATGCTTGGTATCCTCAATTACATTCATTTGCGGTGGGACTGAAGGGTGCACCGGATCTAATTGCAGCACAAAAAGCTGCAGATCATATCGGAACGATACACCACGAGATCAACTTTACGATCCAAGAAGGATTGGATGCTATTCGTGATGTGATCTATCACCTGGAAACTTATGACGTTACAACGGTACGTGCTTCTACACCTATGTATTTATTAGCTCGTGTAATCAAATCAATGGGCATCAAAATGGTATTGTCAGGTGAAGGTTCAGACGAACTTTTCGGTGGGTATCTTTATTTTCATAAAGCACCTAATGCGCAGGAATTTCATGAAGAAACTGTACGCAAGCTGAAAAAGCTCTATCTATACGATTGTCTGCGGGCAAATAAATCACTTGCGGCCTGGGGAGTAGAAGGACGTGTGCCTTTCTTGGATAAAGAATTTATGGATATTGCCATGCGCATCAATCCTTCCGATAAAATGATTCGCGAAGGAAGAATGGAGAAATGGGTTGTACGTAAGGCATTTGAAGACTACTTGCCGGAGAGCATCGCATGGCGCCAGAAAGAGCAATTTTCTGATGGTGTAGGCTATAGCTGGATCGATACCTTGAAAGAGCAGGCTGAAAATAAAGTTTCTGATCAGGAATTTGCAGAGGCTTCAACGCGCTTCCCGATAAACACACCGAAAAATAAGGAAGAGTTTTTATATCGGACAATTTTCGAGTCCCATTTTCCTTCAACAGCAGCGGCACAAACTGTTCCTTCGGTAAAATCTGTCGCATGCAGTACACCAGAGGCCTTGGCTTGGGATGCTTCTTTCCAGCATCTGAATGATCCATCTGGAAGAGCTGTAGCCTCAGTCCACCAAGAGAGCTATGAAAAATCCAAAGTGGAAGCAGTGTAACTAATCAACCCTCATATCTATATTTAGTAAAGCCTGGAAAGACTCTTTTCAGGCTTTTTTATGTTCTCTTTTTAATTAAATAAGGGCATATTATTTAATTGATTAAAAATGAATGTGTTTTTTTAAATATTCTTTAGTAATTTTCGGAAAAACCAATCACAGGAAACTTTGAGTTTCTGAATTAGCTATAGGTGAACAAAATAGGAACGTGAATGTACAATTCAATATATTCCAGATGATCGTGTTCGCTGGTTAACAATTAATTATAAATAATGATATAAAGATGAAGATAGATTCAATGAAATACCATGGAATGAAATCTTTGGGGCTGGCACTTCTATTATTGAGCGCTCCAACTATTTTTGCGCAAAATAAAGACGCGATGGTTTCGTCAATTGTGCAGGAGGCAAATGCAAATTCACAATTGGAGAAGTATGCGTTTGAGCTTGTCGATATGATTGGCCCCCGTCTTGTCGGGAGTCCACAAATGCAACAGGCGCACGATTGGGTTGTCAAAAATTATAATGCGCTTG
Source organism: Sphingobacterium sp. UBA7253 (assembly GCF_002472745.1). NCBI lineage: Bacteria > Pseudomonadati > Bacteroidota > Sphingobacteriia > Sphingobacteriales > Sphingobacteriaceae > Sphingobacterium > Sphingobacterium sp. UBA7253. Next base: position 10,825 of record NZ_DKSP01000065.1, read on the forward strand.
GAGCACAGGCTCGTAATGAGCCTTATGGTGAATGGCGTTCCTGGGAACGGGGAACTTCTCAAGTGACGATGACTTATCCGAGAATAAAGTCTTTAGAAGGTACACAGTTGGCTTTTAGTCCTATGACGAAGGAGAAAGGGATCGAGGCAGAAGTGGTCGCTATGCCTTTGTTTAGCTCCAAATCTGATTTTCAGTCCTGGCTTAAAACAGTTAAAGGCAAGATTGTATTGATTGGGATGAATCCACTGTCGGGGAGATCTGATGCCAACTGGAAGGAGTCTGCTTCCCCGAAAGGTTATGAAAAATATCAAACCTTAAAGAATGATCAGTTGAAAAAATGGGAAGGCAGCATGTCCTACACGGGAAGCACCCGTCGGACATTGCCATTGGCCCTGGAGAATGCGGGAGCCGTTGGTGTTATTGATTCCTACTGGACGGAGCTGCCAGGCATCACACGGATTTTTGATGCGAAGTCTAAACAGATTCCGGTATTTAATGTCGGATTGGAAGATTATGGTCTGTTATACCGCATGGCAGAACATGGGGTCAAACCTCGGGTATCACTACAGGGAAATTCAAAGGAGCTTGGGATATCAAAAACCTATAATAGTATT
>NZ_DKSP01000065.1:11549-23165 GCF_002472745.1 Sphingobacterium sp. UBA7253
AAAAACCTATAATAGTATTGCGGAGATCAAAGGAAAAGAAAAACCGGACGAATATGTTGTGCTTTCTGCACATCTGGATTCTTGGGACGGCGCTTCGGGTGCGACAGACAATGCTACCGGGGTGATTACAATGATGGAGGCAGTCCGTATTTTAAGAAAGGTTTATCCGGAAAATAAAAGAACGATTTTGGTCGGTAACTGGGGAAGTGAGGAACAGGGGCTGAACGGTTCTTCCGCATTTGTCGAGGACCATCCCGAGATCGCTAAAAATATACAGGTGGTATGGAATCAGGATAACGGGACGGGGCGAATTGTCCGTATCGGGGGGAGTGGTTTTGAAAAGTCCTACGAATACATTAGCCGCTGGCTGCAATATTTGCCTGAAGAGTTCCGTAATGAAATCCAAACCAGTTTTCCGGGCATGCCGGGGACGGGAGGGAGTGATCACTCTTCTTTCGTCCAAAAAGGAATTCCAGCCTTTGGGCTCTCTTCCACTTCCTGGGATTATGGTAAAGTGACCTGGCATACCAATCGCGATACCTACGATAAGATTGTGTTTGATGAGGTGAAACAAAACGCCATTATCGTTGCGATTTTAACTTACCTAGCCTGTGAAGAACCAACTTTGGTCTCCCGGGAAAAGATCATATTGCCAATCGATAAAGATGGCAAGCAGATGGTATGGCCAACAAATCTACAGTCAAAAAGAACAAGTGGTAATTGATGATGAAACAGCTCATTTTTGTTTGTCTATTTTTGGTATGCGTCCTATTCTCTTATGGACAGGCTTCATATGCTAATTTGGAAAACTACAGAACAGAGTGGTTAATCCTTCGTGAAAATAATAATTCCTTGGTGGGGATCCGTAGTTTCACGAAAAATGCTGTAAAATATTATTTAACGGTAGATCCTACTACATTGCAAACGCGTGTAGTAGGAGATCGATCGGTAAGCGTTCTGTACAAAGATGCGGCTCAGGTTACGAAAAGTCTAAGTGGTTCGGTATATGAAAGTTGTTTTTCCTTGGTCAGAAAAACTGAAAATAACTTACAGGATGCGGGACTGAATTTTAGACTTCCCAAAGAGGCGGGTATTAATTTGACGATCGATCTATGTCCTTCACACAAACCTTTGGACAAAGCTATTTTTGAGGATCTTCTCGTTACGTTTAAGGGAATTGATAGCACCCTGCCACTGGCCGTTTCTGTTTCGGGCAAATGGATGCTAAATCATGCTGCAGATCTGGAATGGCTAAAGTCATTGGATACAAAAGGTGTAAAGATTACCTGGATCAATCATACGTACGACCATGTTTTTAATAATAACCCTTTAACGTCCAATTTTCTGCTGTCTAAAAATACGAATCTAAATTATGAGGTATTGGAGAATGAAAAATTGATGCTAAAAAATGGGCTTATGCCTTCCGTTTTTTTCCGTTGTCCGGGCCTAGTTTCAGATCGAAATATTATTGAACGGCTGTTGTCTTATGGTCTTATTGCAGTTGGCTCGGATGCATGGTTGGCTAAAGGGCAGCAAGCCAAGAATGGAAGTATTGTTCTGATTCATGGTAATGGGAATGAAGAACTCGGTGTGCAGGATTTTATCCAATTGCTTCGGACAGAATCTCAGTCAATAAAAACAAAACATTGGACATTATATAGTTTATCTGAAGGTTTGGATGAGGAGCCGCATTAACTATTGAACAACTTGTTTTTAAGGATCGCCTTTCCTTTGCGTAGCTGGATAGCGTGATAGATACTTGGGATGTCGTTAGACCAGTTTTTGAGCGTGAGGATAATAGCAATAATTTCCAGGCGCGTAAGAAGGCCTAGCCAGACCGTTAACTGAAATAAGATTGTTGATTGGCAATGTAGCAGTAATTCGACTAAAAGGGCGAATAAAAACAGCGTCCAGATCTTCGCTCCAATGGAGTGTGTTGCAATTTCCTTTTTAAATTTTGCAAAACTAATGATGTAGGTTAATATCTCTGATCCTACCAAGATCAAAATCAATGTAGCATTATCCTGAAAAAATTGGGGACAGCTCAGGTAACTTACCAGTGAAATACAGGCAAAAAACAGGAGATCAACACTGGAGTCCCATCGGCGTAACAGCGTGGTAGAAACAGCTAGCTTACGGGCAATAATGCCGTCAAATATGTCACTTAATAATCCGATTATAAGAAATGAAATTGCATACCATTTAAAATGATCCACTTTGAGCCAGTAAAAGAGCAACAGCAGCAGGCCTAAGACAAGGCGCAGTATAATGAGTGTAAAAGGAATGTTCTTTTTCAAAGCCTGCGGATAATCGGTTAAAGTGTTGTCATTAAAGATACATATTGTACATTATAAAACCAAAAAGGCACCTTTCATATTGAAAGATGCCTTTTTAGTTTTTTTGCTTCCCTAAGTTTTAGGATGGGTTTTTGAGGTGTTGATTGAAGTAGTCAGCAATTTTTTCGTACATATGAATACGGTCTTTCCCCATTACATTGTGTTCATGAGTCGGGTATAGAAAATAATCTACTTGCTTTCCGGCTTTAATACAGGCTTCTAAAAACTCCATGCTGTTTTGCTGTACAACGACAGGGTCTTGTGCGCCATGAATAATCAATAGTCTTCCTTTCAGTTGATCGGCTTTAGTGAGCAGAGATGTCAATTTATAACCTTCGGGATTTTCTTGTGGAGTGTCCATGTAGCGTTCGCCATACATAACCTCATAAAATTTCCAGTCGATTACAGGGCCTCCGGCTACAGCAGCCTTGAAAATATCGTTATGATGTAGCATGAAGGAAGTCGTCATAAAACCACCGAAGCTCCACCCGAAAATACCCATGCGTTGTTGGTCAACAAAAGATTTTGATTTAAGGAACTCAATTCCTTTCATCTGGTCGGCCATTTCGTTTTGACCGAGGTTGCGGTGCGTGGCCGTATAGAAATCCCGGCCTCTGTAATTTGTGCCGCGATTGTCCATGGTGAACACGATATATCCTTGTTGGGCCATATACATATCAAAATAACCGGCCCCTCCTAGCCATTTGTTAGAAACAAGCTGCGAATGTGATCCGCCGTATAAATAGTACATGACGGGGTATTTTTTTGCAGGATCAAAATCGTTGGGATAAATGATACGTCCTGTCAATGGGTATTTTCCATCTGCGGATGTCAACTGTACAAATTCGATTTTAGGATCATTTATTTTTCCGGCAAAAGGGTTCTCTGCATTGACTAAGGTTGTTTCTTTAGCAGATTTAACGTCTTTGATCTGAATTTTATTTGGTGTTTTTAAATTACTATACTGATCGTAGATGTACTTGCCATCGCTGCTTAGCGCAGCATGGTGCATGCCCGATTCATTCGTTAGTTGAACCGTTTTCCCTGATTTTAGGTCGACTTCAAATAATTGGCGATCTAAACCGTTGTTGGTGACTCCCGTGTAACTTACTTTGTTGCCATCAGCCGAAAAGTCAAGGAATGCTTCCATGACAATATCTTTATAGCCTAATTTTTTGATGAAATTACCTTCCGTGTTATAGAGGTAAAGTTGATTATAGCCATCTTTATCGGATTGATAAAGGAATTGATCCGGTTTGTTTGGTAAAAATGTCAATGGGTTTTCTGGCTCAACCCAGGTTGTCGCAGTTTCTTCAAACAGGGTTTTGACCAAGGAGCCATTTTCTGCATTATATTTGTTGACTTTAAGATCATTTTGCCCACGGTTAAGTACTCCGACGTAGATGTATTTACCAGAAGGATCCCATGTAACCATGGTTAAATATTGCTCTGAATGCTCGCCGGTTTGAAGGGTTACCTTTTGCCCTGTGGTGGTATTGTAAACGATCAAAGAAACTTCTTCTGATTTTTGGCCTGTCATGGGGTATTTGATCCATTTGATATCCGCAATTTTGGGACTCCATTGCGGTAATGGATAATTGGCAACCATCGTTTCGTCTTTGTGGTAGTACAGCAGTTTGTCATTTTGATTGTTCCACCACATTCCTTTCTTGATGCCAAATTCTTGACGGTGGGTATAATCGCTTCCATTGACAATCCCTTTGTCTGTATCGTTGGTTACAGCGGTAATTTTGCCGTTTTTGTCAACAATTGCGATGTTGTTGTCTACTAAATAGGCGATTTTTGAAAAATCCGAACTGACTTCGCGATTAGCTCCCTTGTTGTCATTACCGATAAAACTTTCAATATTTTTTGATTTAATGTTGTAAGCTACCGTATAGGTTTTATCTTTTCCTTCAACTTGCAGTAATAGTGCATTTCCGTCGCGCCATTTGTAGTCGTAAGGAAATACGCGCAAACTAAATGTTTCGTTCGGGATAGCTGTTTTTAGTGCTTTTTCGAGATCTGTTTTAGATACGAGATTTGTTTCGCTCCAGTTATTGGAAGCGCTTTTGGATAATAGGTTCTGGTACGATTTATCGAGATAGGAGAGGTTGTTTGATTTTGGGATCCACGATGCTCCGGCTATCGATGTTGGGGCATAAGTTCGGGGGCCAAATACTGTTTCTTCTAAATTGAGGTTACGTTGTGCATAGCTGCTGATGGAGCTTGCCAACAAGAAGAATAGCGCAATTCTTTTCATTAAACTGTAATATTGTGTGAATGTTTATACTCAACGGCATAAGTGAGCCCATTCCAGTGGTTATTTGCGTGTCATTAATCCACTCACATAAGGCTTCTAAGTCTATTGCGGTAAGAAATTAATGGCGCAAGGAGCTCATTACATTCCGTTTGTTTTTAAATTTTATAGGGCTAAATTAGGGAAATAGCCCTATAAAACCTAGTACAGAATTGTTGCTTTTCTAACTAAAATTGTTTGCTGCAAACCTATAGCTTACGTAACCAGATGTTTCTGAACTGGACCAAATCACCGTGATCCTGCAGTATAATCGGGCCTGGGCCATGGCTTATCTGCTTAGGTAGTCCTATATATTCTGTGGTACCGTCGATTTGGGTATTGTTTTGTACAACGACTCCATTATGTAAGACTGTTACTGTTCCTTTAGCGGTCAATATTCCATCTTTACTGAATTGAGGAGCCTTATAAATAATATCATATACATGCCATTTGTCCGGTGCAATTACTTGCGCCAATGGTGGACGTTGTTTATACAGACTACCCGCTCCACCATTGACATAGGTTGGGTTGTTATTGTTGTCCAATACCTGAATTTCATAATGGCCCTGTAGGAAAATTCCACTATTGCCGCGTCCTTGGCCTTCACCTTTGATTACTTCGGGGCTTTTCCATTCAACATGCAGTTGAAAATCGGTAAAATGTTCGTTAGTCTCAATGGCTCCAGCTCCCGGTTTTACTTCGAGCACGTTGTTGGCTACAGTCCAATTGGCTTTTCCTTTTTCACTTTTCCACTTACTGAGATCCTTCCCGTCAAAAAGGACAATTGCATCGCTTGGAATACCATGATCGATCGTTAATGTAGGAGGGACAGGACTATAATATTCCGTGTCACTGGCTTTCATATTGGTTTGGGCCTGCAGTGCTGTGGCACCAAATAAGAGCGTTGTTGCTAGTGCTGATGATAAAAAAAAGTTCATCTGTTGGGTTTTTGGTATGGCTAAATATACAAATAATCCCATTTGTATGGAACAATTTCCTTAGGTTTGTACATGGCAACCATTTTACAAACAGTATCGCTGAAAGAAGCCCGATTCTATGCACCAATAGGTTACTATGAAGAAGAACAGGTGCTTGGCAATGAGTTTTTTGTTTCTATTGATGTATGTTTTCCCTTTTTGAATACGGAGACAGAGAACTTAAAAAATACGCTCAATTACGAAGAACTCTATCAGATTACCGCTAGCGTTATGCAGCCTAAACGAAAATTGCTCGAATCTGCAGCTTCAGAAATACTAGATCAGATTAGGCTGCGGGTGGCCGATGCTGTGACGATCGAAGTGGTGATACGTAAATCGAACCCTCCCTTTGGTGGAGATCTTTCCTGCTCCCAAGTTGGCCTTAAATATTTCAAGGATTAAATTGAAACTGGATCAGCGATATGCTGGCTGAAAGATTTAGTTTTGCCAACTGTTATCTGATAGTCTTAAATTAACATTATGAATATTTACGATCTTGTAATTGCCGATAAGGAAAGGATAGCTTTAGAAGATGTCTTCTTGGAAGAGGAGAGCCGTCAGAAGCTCCATCAGCTGATTAAAGAGCATCGTTATATTAAAGAGCTTTCACAATATGGTCTGCCGGTTAGCAATAAGATTTTACTGCACGGTTATTCTGGTTGCGGAAAAACAACAACGGCGAAAGCCTTGGCCACAGCGCTCGAAAAACCAATTTATGTGTTGAATCTGAGCAACCTCATTTCTTCTCGTATTGGTGAAACCTCGCAGCACATTAAACAGGTCTTTGATAAAGCTGGGCGTGAAAAAGCAGTTCTGTTTTTAGATGAATTCGATCAGATAGGAAAGGCACGAATTAGTGAAGAAAAGGATGTGGGGGAAATGCGTCGTCTCGTGAATACCATTATACAGCTGATCGATTATTTTCCTGCTGAAGCGGTATTGATTGCAGCAACCAACCATCCCGAAATATTGGATACAGCAATTATCCGTCGGTTTCAGCTTCGTTTGGCTTTTGAGTTGCCAACAATGGTGCAGTTGGATGCTTATTATGATAAATTATTTACACCATTTTCGCATTATGCTGATGTCGTACCTCGACGCTATGGGATCTCCTATGCAGAGGCTAAGGACTATATTTACGATGCCGTCAAATTCTTATTGATTGCTACATTGGAACAAAATCAACCTTAATGATTTTTTTGAACGCTCCGCTTGAGATACTTAATAAAAAAATAACACCCTCTGATAAACTGTTTTTCTCTTCTACGTGAGTCTGTTAGTTGAACGCTCCGCTTCAGATGCTTAATAAAAAAATAACACCTTCTGATAAACTGTTTTGTCTCCTATACGTTAGTTTGTATATGGGGATAATTTAGGATAGGGCGGGGTGTCGATGACAGATTGATCGCTAAGTCGCTAACAATAATTTGTGAATAAGTCAAAATGGCATTTATTTTCATTTTAAAATGACATTTTGTCTTTTAAAAGCTGCTGGTACGCAAATTGAATAATTTTCTTCAAATAGTTAGAACAAAAAAGCTTAACAATAAAACAAAAAATTAGGAGGACAAAAAATGGCATTAATTAAATTCCCTACAAAAAGTTTAAACACTGATGCAGTAAATCCATTTGTAAACACTGTATTTGACAATTTATTCAATGATAACTTCATCTCAGATCGTTTGGTATCCCGTGTGCCGGCAGTCAATATATCGGAATCCGAAAAATCATTTAAAGTTGAAATGGCAGCGCCCGGATTGGATAAATCTGATTTTAAGATCAATGTAGATAAAAATCTAATTACGATTTCAGCTGAGAAAAAAGAGGAAAGTGTTAGTGAAGAAAAATTATACAGCAAAAAAGAATTCAATTACTCTTCGTTCTCAAGATCATTTACATTGCCAGAGACCGTAGATTACAGCAATATCGATGCTGCCTATGAAGGTGGGATATTAATTTTGACTGTTGGCAAGAAAGAAGATGCAATCATTGCAAAACGTTTGATTGAAGTTAAATAATTCAGCAATACACAGGAAATAGTTCATTTTGGGAATGACCAAAAGATGAATAAAAGACAATAGTTTTTAGGTTTAGTTTATGTTTTAATCCCTCGGAGTTCCGTTTGTGTTCCGAGGGATTTTTCTTTTATAAGGATGATCTTGACATGATGAAAAGACTATTCCGTTTCCGTATAGTTTTCAGATCGGGGAATTTTGGCGAGATAAGGCTCCATCTCTTCTGGTAATTTGGTTAATTTCCGCTTTTGAAGGTCCAGCCAGGCTCCATCGACGTTAACGGTACAGCACAAAACTCCGTCATTACGAAAAACCTGATGTATAAATGAAAAACGACTATTTGTTTTGTTGTATTTCGTCAGTTCTACTTTTACCTGTACATATTCATCCAAATGTACTTCTTTAAAATAGATAAGTTCTTCCCTGAATAAAATCGGACCGATATGAAATTCGGCAAATTTATCCAATGAAAAGCCCATTTTGTTCAACATATTACTACGGGCCTGAGCGCATATGTCTGCGTAAGCAGAATGCCGCATATGTCTATTTGCGTCGATCTGCGCCCATATAATTTGACCTTGATAAAATATATTCTCCATAATCTTCAGCGATTAGTCTCTATTTTAATAACAATTTACATAATTTTAAATAAAGCTGTAACACTTTGTTTGTTTGCTATACTTATTACCTAAATATATTTAAAGAAAAATCGCTAGGTGAACCCATCGGAAATAGAATTTCTTCGACTGATTGACGATAATAAAGGTATTCTCGTTAAGGTGAGCCGTATGTATATGGATGATCATGAGGGGCGGCAAGATCTGTATCAGGAAATCGTGTATCAGCTGTGGAAATCCTATGCGACATTTAAGCAACAGAGTAAATTTTCAACGTGGATGTACCGTGTTGCCCTCAATACCGCAATGGTATTCTTAAAAAAAGAAAAGAAGCATCAGATTTATGATGCGTTAGAGGAGCGACATGATTTTGCAGAAGAAGCTTACGATACCGATAAAGATGAGCAACTGAAAGTCTTTTACCAGGCCGTTCAAGAGCTCAATGCAATTGAAAAAGCCCTGATATTTTTGTTTTTGGAAGGTCAAAGTCATCGCGAGATTGCAGAGAATCTGGGTATATCGGAAGTCAACGCCCGCGTAAAATTAAACCGCACGAAGGAGCGAATTCAACAAATCATTAAAAAATACAAGTATGAATTTTGATGAGTTAAAGAAATCTTGGCAGGAACAGCCTACAGATGAGGATTTACAGAATCCAAATCTCAAATACTATAAGGAAGTTGGCAATATCATGGGCAAGTTGCGCAAGAATATCAAACGCGAGTTTATCTCCTGGGTCGTTTGTATGGGCTTTTTGTTTTTGGTGCCTATCTTGCCAATGTATAAGATTGAAGGTTATGCGGCATTTGCCTATTACTTTTTTATCGTACAGATATCATTATCAAGTCTTTTATATTACCGGAGGTTCTTTTATTTGGTAAAGAGCACGAAAAAGATCGAGTTGTTGGCTTCTAAAGAACACTTGCTCAAGTTGTATTACGATTTGAAGTATGCCGTAGAGACTTATCGTATTGCGGCCTATGTGATGATTCCACAAGCTTTGTTTCTATATCTTATTATGATAGCACAGAATAAGACAACGGTGTGGTTTGATCGGTTGTACCATTTCAAGGAAACTTTCCAAGAGGAACCGAACTTTATTGTATGGATGATTCTTTCGGCAATTGTGTCTATCGTCCTTGTTGTTGGCCTGACAGAAATTATGATTCGTTGCTACTACAGTAGGTATATTACGGAGATCAAGGAGAAATTGGATCAAATGGAAACGGAATAGAGCGACCATATGAAATATCTACTTTGTTTTACAGGTGTTCGTGTTTATAGCGCGAGGATATTTCGTATATTGTTATCGAAAATCATTGTCCATTATGTATAATCCGACAAAGAAGTTACAGCGCAGTTCTCAGATCTTAAGTATATTGGCCAAATATGGTTTTAAAGATGCAATCGCTCGATTGCCGTGGAAAGGACCCAGATCAGCCATAGAACATCCTATAGATGTCGATGAGATCAGTGTTTATGCCCGTATTCGCATGGCGCTTGAGGAGCTCGGTCCGGCTTTTATCAAGCTTGGACAATCTGCTTCGACCCGGGAAGGATTGTTGCCCAAAGAGCTTGTAGAGGAACTGAAGCGTCTAGAGGACAATGTTCCGCCCTTTGAAGTGGATATTAAATCTTATCTGAAGGAAGAACTGGAGCTGGATATTGAGGAGCATTTCCAGGAGATTGCTGCGGAACCTTTTGCTGCGGCTTCTATTGCACAGGTATATCGCGCAACCTTAAAAGATGGAACCCATGTGGTTTTAAAAGTCCGACGTCCCGGTATCGATGAGGTTATGCGCTGTGATCTAGCACTCATGCGTGATATTGCCAAAATCCTGACCATGTACAATGATGTACTGGAAAACCTTAATCTTCTGCTAATTGTTGAATCTTTCGCTACGACCATGCAGGAAGAGATGTCTCTGATGATTGAGCGGCATAACATCGAACGCTTCACGAAGAACTTTAAAGGAAATAAACTGATCAAGGTGCCCCGTGTTTATCCTGAACTCTCCTCGGACCGTGTTCTTTGCATGGAATATCTTGATGGTTTCAAGGTAACTGATGCCGTTGAAATTAAACGTCGGGGAATGGATGTCCAAACGCTGGTCAAAAATGGGATCAATTTATACCTTGAGCAAGTGATTATTCATGGTTTCTTTCATGGCGACCCCCATCCCGGCAATATGATGGTGATGCCGGATGGACGGATTGCTTTTTTGGATTTTGGAAATATGGGTAAATTATTGGGAATAGACCGTAGGCAGCTTGAGGAGTTTATTCAATCGGCTATTTCCGAAGATGCTGTCCGTTTAGCCGATGTGATTGAAGACGTTGCGGTGGTGAGCCATATTCCGGACCGTAACCGGTTTGAAAGATCCCTATATGAGATTTTCGATATGATTGACAATGTGTCTCTCGGGGATCTTAGCTTAGATTTATTATTCAATAAATTGTGGAACATCATTGGCGACAACCGCTTGTATTTTCCGGAATATATCTATCAGTTGATGCGGGGCATTTCGTTGATGGAAGGTATTGGACGCCAGATATATCCCGATCTTAATATTATGGAGAGTATCAAGCCTTTTGCACGAAGGATTATGATGGAGCGACTCTCTCCAGAGGCGATATTCAAAAAAGGAAAACATAAAGTTGAATCTTTTGCCCGCGATGTCGAAAAACTCCCTGAAGATATGCGTGCTCTTGTACGTTTGTTTCGGACGGGAAATTTTACACTCAACCATCGTCTGATCAGTGCACGATCTTTTAATGCCATTTTACGCAAGGGGGTCAATCGTATTGTCATCGGAATTATGTTTATGTCACTCAATTTACTGGGCGGAATGATTATCGTTGCAAGGGTAGAACCGCAGTGGTGGGGAATTCCCATTTTTGCCTGGATATGCCTTGGCTCCGCATGGGTCTTTGCTATATATTTATTTGTCGCCATGATCCGGGCAAAGGACAACGATTAGTCGGATCTAGAACGTATTTTCAGCGAAGATGACTGGCTATGCATACATACACACTATAAAATAGAAAACAAAAAGATATGGAAATCAATCTAAATGGGAAAAAGGCGTTGATCGGAGCGAGTTCTGCTGGTATAGGTGCAGGTATTGCCCAGGTGCTTGCCTCTTGTGGCGTATCTGTAACTTTAGCTTCCCGACATGAGGAAAAGCTACAGCGTACCTGTGAAAGTCTTGATACTTCCAAAGGGCAGGTGCATCAGTATATCCTGGTGGATTACAATGATCACGAAGCGTACAAAAAGCAAATAACACATTATTTTGAGTCGAATAAGGTTGATATTTTGATCAATAATTCGAATGGCCCACAAGCAGGAACCATAGACCAAAAAAATCT
>NZ_DKSP01000114.1:0-2944 GCF_002472745.1 Sphingobacterium sp. UBA7253
AAGAATCCAGCGGGATTAAAAGGTGCAATGGGGCGAGCAATAGATTTCTTGAAATAAATTTTAGGGGTAGTTGAACAGGCTACTTAGCTGAACTAGGATGTAAATAGATGATTTTATTTCCTAAATATACAATACGAAACCATCAGATTTATTCGACTTCTTCCTTGGAAGATCCGAATAAATCTGATCGTTTTCACGATTCTTTAAGCTGCGACATGTAGCGTGAATCAAACAGAGCAAAGCCATTTGCGTAATTGGGAATAGGTACTTAACAAATAAAAATAAACGGATGAAAAAGGCAGTTTTTTTAGCAGTAGTAGGGATCGTTGGTTTGATGATGGGTTGCCAAAATAAAGAACAGTTTACCATCGCTGGAAATGTCGAAAATCCTGGCAATATCAAAGTTATTTCATTGTATGAAGGTGATACCAAGCTGGATTCTATGTTTTTTGGCGATAATAACAAATTTCAGTTTGTACGACCTGCTAGCCAATCCAGATTGTTGTCCTTGCGTGTCGGTAAAAATCGGTACGATTTAATTGCTTCTCCGGGGGAGACAATTACATTTAAGACAGATTTGCATAAAGATGTAAATGATTACCAGGTTGATGGTTCTGAATTGTCAAAGACTATACAGCCTTTTGCCAAAGAGCGAAATTATCGCGATTATCTACAGGACTCATTGCAGACGGTGTTTTCAAAGCTAACGGCCAATTCCACAGCAGCTGAGATCGAAAAGATTCGTGCTGAATATAAATCAAAGTTTGCAGAAGAATTGCGTGCATATACAAAAAAAGCAGTCGATTTCTCGAATAAGCACAATGATCTTGCAGGTTTTTATGCAATCTCTACCTTAGATCCTGAAGTAGCCGAAAATGAAATCATTACCTATGCAGATAAAATAAAAAATGAATTTACGGAGAACAGATATGTAACACAGTTTAAAGAGGAGACCCAAAAACTGAAAAAAATGGCAATTGGGCAACCTGCTCCTGAGTTGACTTCTTTTACACCATCAAACAAAGAAGTTAAATTATCGAGTTTTAAAGGGAAATATACTTTGGTGGATTTTTGGGCTTCATGGTGTATGCCCTGTCGCCAGGAAAACCCTAATCTCGTTAGGTTGTACAATACCTATCATGGTAAAGGCTTTGATATACTCTCCGTTTCATTTGATGATAATCCTGGTTCCTGGATGCGTGCTATCGAAGATGACAAGTTAACTTGGACACATGTGTCAGATTTGAAGGCTTGGAGCTCACCGGTTGTCATTGATTACCGTGTTAAAGCCTTGCCTACCTCATACATTCTCGATCCGAACGGCATTATTATAGCAAAGAACTTGCGTGGAGAGGAACTGGAGGCATTTTTGAAGAAAACAATTAAGTAATCAATGTGTTATTGTTAAATATTATATTACTTAATAATTTGGTAACATTAGATTAACTGATTGTTATCATTTTGTTTATAATTTAGCAAAAAAAATAAGACAAATGAGTTCTTCGAAACAAAAGATTTTAATTGTTGATGACGAAAAAGATATCTTGGATTTAATTGCATTCAACTTAAATCGTGAAGGTTATCAGGTCTCTACAGCGCAAAATGGAGAAGAGGCAATCAACGTTGCTAAACAAGTAAATCCGGACCTTATCATTTTGGATGTGATGATGCCAAAGATGGACGGAATTGAAGCTTGTCGCATCATGCGCGCAATGCCTGAATTCAAAAGTACATTCATGGTATTTTTGACTGCAAGAAGTGAAGAGTATTCGGAGATCGCAGGATTTCATGTCGGTGCAGACGACTATATAGCAAAGCCAATTAAGCCGCGTGCTTTAATGAGTCGTATAAACGCTATTTTAAGAAGAAATACTTCTGAAGAGTCAGATGCCACTGTTCAAGATAAGATTGAAATTGCCGATTTGGTCATTGATCGAGATTCTTTCTTAGTTTACAAAGGGGAACAAAAGATTGTTCTTGCAAAGAAAGAGTTTGAGTTATTGTATCTATTGGCTTCAAAACCAAACAAGGTGTTTACGCGTGAGCAGATCTTAAAGAGCATTTGGGAAGATTCTGTTGTTGTAACCAATCGAACAATTGATGTTCACATTCGCAAGTTGCGCGAAAAGATAGGTGATGATTATGTAACCACCGTAAAAGGAGTAGGATACAAATTCGATAAAGAATAAAAAGAGAGGCTAGGGCCTCTTTTTTTTTGCGATTAACTTTCCGGAGTTTAGATTTAATGCGATTCGTCTTGCGCCAAATCTCGACAAATACGAGTAGGATATTTCAAATTTGACATAGGAGGAAGGAGAGAATTTAAGGAGAAATTTGTCCTCCATATAGGCAACTCTTTATCGAGATAACTTGATATCACCACAACAAATCTTTACTTTTGACCTAAAGCAAAGTAAAAATTTCAACATGTCATCTATTCTTATAAAATCTGCGCAACTTGTCAATGAAGGTAAAGTTGAGGTTGCTGACGTATATATCAGCAATGGTCGAATCGAAATGATTGCTCAGGAAATTAATCATCCTGCTGATCAGGAAATAAATGCTGAGGGGCTACACTTGCTACCTGGACTTATTGATGACCAGGTTCACTTTAGAGAACCCGGTTTAACTTATAAAGCGGATATATGGCATGAGAGCCGTGCCGCAGTTGCCGGTGGGACAACCTCCTTTATGGAAATGCCTAACACTGTTCCTAATACGTTGACCCAACAATTGCTTCAAGATAAATATGATATTGCAGCAAAAAATGCGCTGGCCAATTATTCATTCTTTATGGGGGCAGCTAATGATAATCTTGAGGAGGTACTTAAAACGAATCCAAGAAATGTCTGTGGTATAAAAGTTTTTATGGGCTCCTCTACTGGCAATATGCTGGTTGATAATGAAAAATACCTTCCAACGCTTTTTCATTATCAACCAGCAT
>NZ_DKSP01000173.1:0-2002 GCF_002472745.1 Sphingobacterium sp. UBA7253
TCACCGATCAAGTTGTTATTCCCCAATGAATTATTGATTTTGACATACCCCGTGTTTTCATTTATAACTTTATAATACAACAATTCATTTGAATTTTCGGCGAAGTAGTTTAGATCTACTGCGAATATTTCCGTAAGCCTGTTTAGTGTTATAAAGTCTGGCAGAGACTCTCCCCGCTCCCATTTTCCAACCGCTTGGGGGCTAACGAACAAAAGTTCAGCGAGCTGCGCTTGCGACATATTTCCCTCTTTGCGCACCTTGGCAATTTTATTGCCTAATTTTTTGTTATTCATAATTATTGTCTATTATGGTTTTCAACGTCACAAAGATATTCAGGGTAATCTGTAATTACGGCGAAAAGAGAAATACCTCCAGTTGTAATTATGCCACTTATCGTTGTATTCTAACAACTTCGCGTTGTTACTTCTAAAATATAGCCCTATGCAGCTGTTTAAACAAGATTTTAAGTAAAAACTCCTAAAAGACGAAGCTTTGTTTATAGTGACACCATCCAATATTTTAAATCTTGGGGTAAAGTCAAAGACAAATTTTGCCTAATTTAGGAACATTTACCATAGGAATCTAAGTTAAAACATGTTGTCTTCAATTATCCAGTCGGTAGATGATTTACTTGTAGCAATTCGCAGGCAACCATGAATACCGCCTAGCTAGTTTAAATATTTCTAGAATTTGATCTATATTTATGTACCTAAAATTTACATATGTTGGAGAATTTTGAGTTTTACCTTTTTTTAGTACTACTAATCACTATGTTGATCATGCTGGCGAAGAAAATTCAGGTTGCATACCCTGTTTTACTCGTATTAGCGGGACTTGTAATAAGTTTTATCCCGGGAGTTCCTCTTATAAAGATAGAACCCGAATTGATATTCATTATTTTTTTACCGCCACTCCTCTATGAGGCCGCTTGGTCAACTTCCTGGAAAGAACTCTGGCGATGGCGTCGGATTATCTTCAGCTTTGCCTTTGTTGTCGTCTTTTTTACAGCATTATCCGTTGCCGTTTTTGCCAACTATTTTATTCCAGGATTCTCCTTAGCGCTCGGTTTTCTATTGGGTGGAATAGTTTCCCCGCCTGATGCGGTTAGTGCCGGTGCAATTTTAAAATTTGTGAAGGTACCCAAAAGACTGGCGTCCATACTGGAAGGTGAAAGTTTGTTGAATGATGCTTCCTCTTTAATAATTTTTCGCTTTGCAATGATTGCTGCAGCTACTGGCCAATATGTATGGTACCAAGCCGCCGGAAGCTTTATTTGGATGTGTATTGGTGGCGTGGGAATCGGACTGACAATTGCCTATGTTTTTCTGAAAATGCACAAACTTTTACCAACCGATTCCAATACAGATATATTGCTAACTTTTATTGCACCGTTCTCGATGTATTTGGTAGCGGAACAGCTCCACGCTTCTGGGGTTCTTGCGGTTGTCAGTGGCGGCTTATTTCTCTCTTATCGTAGTCACGATTTTTTGAGCAGTGCATCCCGGATCCGGACAGTAACCGTATGGGAAAGCTTCTGCTTTCTATTGAATGGCATCGTCTTTATGCTTATCGGATTAGATTTACCAGAAATTGTTTCTGGATTGGGTGATACCAATATTTCTACTGCTATTGGCTATGGCGTAGCCGTTACAATAGTCCTTATTCTTGTACGAATTTTTGCAGGGTATGCTGCGGTAATTACCACCTTGATTATGAGAAACTTTATAACGGTTGCAGATGCTCAATCACCAGGTTGGCAAACGCCAATGATTATCGGCTGGACGGGAATGCGTGGTGTCGTTTCTTTGGCAGCAGCACTATCCATCCCATTAACTTTAGCTGATGGATCTCCTTTCCCTCAACGAAACCTTATTCTTTTCATCACATTTGTTGTGATTCTGTTAACCCTACTCGTTCAAGGCTTGACGCTCCCTTTTATATTAAGAAAAATCAAATTAGTAGATAGAGACTTTATTAGAAGTGAAAAGGAGATCGATTATGA
>NZ_DKSP01000173.1:2120-10344 GCF_002472745.1 Sphingobacterium sp. UBA7253
AGGCCCAAGTCGCCGTTGACAAGATTCGTAATGATTACGCGGACAAAGTTGAAAGTTTTCCTACCTTGAAGGATCAACTACAGAAGTATGAAAATCAACTGCGGAGCTCCGAGATCATCATTAATTACGCCGAATATCGTAAAATCTATATCGATATCCTCGAAACCCAGCGCATTTGGCTTATCAATAAAAACCGTGAGGAACTTTTATTGGACGAAGAGATCATTCGAAAACACCTTCGTTTACTAGATCTTCAGGAAGAAAGATTGAATATGAGAAGTTAGTTTATCCCTAGATCAGCCTAATGCTGTACATTAATGACCGACAATACCGTTTGAATTGTCGATCATTAATAGCTAATTTACTTAATCTTCATCCAAATAAATGTCGTGGACAACAAAACGAATATTTTTGCTAAACACCAACATATCCTCCACATCTTCAGAATCTATAGCATAAAGTGTTTCTACCCCACCTTCATCCAACAGTTCGGAATCTGGTATAAGTTCAAAAAAAGTGATTCCTTCAACAATGTATAATTCTTCAACTTTAATATATGATACATCCTGGCTTTTCCAAAGTGAGAGAATTTCCTTGGAAAACAATCGATAATTATTAGCTTGATTTGACATGGTCGCAAATTAGCAAAAAAAAACTCAATATATTTATGTCATAACGTTTCTAAAATCTTACTGACTTTTTCATTTTTAGGATTAATTTCAAAAACTTTTCGATAATTCTCTTTAGCGTTATCTATTTGTCCTGATTTCAGGTAGGCTTCCGCTAAACTATCATAAACATTTTCACTTTTAGGATATAGCATCGTATTCACTTTAAATATATCAACAGCTTGACTTATTTTATGCTGATTGAGCAGTTCATAACCTACGCCATTCAGGAAACCTTCTGAAAGCAAATCATTGGAACTATCCTGTTCTTTTGCTTTTTGATAAGCTTTTAATCCATCCTCGAAATTCCCTTCTAAAATAAGCTCCAGCGGAGTCCGGTCATTTGCATTGACTTTCGGATTTCTGGAATAAATCTTTTTATCGCGCAAAATCTGTACAAGCTCATATTGACCGCTTTCGGTATCCCTTGAAAATATGACGTTTACGTTTCGATCTCGCATAGCAAATGTATTTGCCGACACTTTAACCAATTCTACAGGCTTGTCTAGATTTTGGGCTGACATTAGCTTGCCATTTTGATTATAGACCCTTATAACACCATATCTTCCAGATCTATAACGTCCACTATTGTCATGTAGTTCTTGAGGACTTAGTGGCAAAATTTTATTTATTGGAGCTAGATAATTTGGCCATTGATAAGTTAATGCGACCGCTCGGACAAGTTCGTTGATAAATTCAGGTTTGTTTGTGTTCGTAAGAATAACTACTCCATCACCGCTTGTTTTATTTCCAATAAAATAGGAGCTAAAGCCTTCGTTCCATCCACCATGGCAAAAATAAGATGAGCCGTTATAATCTTCTAGGAATACACCTAATCCTATAATAGGTTCAATATAGGGACTTGTGAATTCTTCTGCCATCTTCTTAGAGATAACAAGACTACTTTTGCCATTTAAGGTCCGTTGAATATCGATTACGAATCTAGCGTAATCTTCTGCTGTTGACCATAGGCCCGCAGCCGCCTGTTCCGGGTAGACATGATATCTTCCTTCGACCTTTTTGCCATCCATCGTATAAGCCGTCGCCGCAAATTGTCTTTTCGATTCAGGAAGAGGCTGGGCAAAAGTGCTATTTTTCATACCCAAAGGTGAGAGTACCTTTTCTTCCATAATACTGCCATAATCTTTTCCTTCAATGTCAACGAGCATCTGTTGAAGTACCGTATACCCACCGCCTGAATATCGAAAATTTGAGCCAGGAAGTTTATCAACATAAAC
Organism: Sphingobacterium sp. UBA7253; assembly: GCF_002472745.1. NCBI lineage: Bacteria > Pseudomonadati > Bacteroidota > Sphingobacteriia > Sphingobacteriales > Sphingobacteriaceae > Sphingobacterium > Sphingobacterium sp. UBA7253. Next base: position 4,027 of record NZ_DKSP01000173.1, read on the forward strand.
CATAGGTGTATTAGCTGGCTTTACACCACTCAGTACTTCAACAGCTGTAGGAATTGGGTCTGTTATCCGATAACCCGGGAATCCACTTACAGTAAGTCCCGCAGTATGGCTAACGATATTTTTTAGTGTAACATTTTCCCCTTTGGTCCAGTCATTTTCAGGTATTTTCCAAGATTTTAGGTACAAATTCACATCGACATTGGATTCCAACTTGCCAAGCTCAACTTCCTTCAGTGCGGCATATTGCACTTACAGGCTTGCTCATGGAGGCCACCTGAAATAAGGTGTTTGACCTGACAGGCGTTTTCGAATCGAGATCGGCAAAGCCATAAGTTTTGCTCCATAATACTTCAGAGTTTTTTATCACAGCGATGCTTACCCCTGGAACCTGATAGAATTCCATACGCGATATAATATTCCATGTCGGTTCACCCTCAAAACGAACAGGAGGTATTAGACTGGATTCTACATGAGAAATCTCATTTATTTTTTGATGGGTCGTTTGAGCAAATGCGGTTGACACTAGTATCGCAAAAATTCCAGTAATTGGTAAAGCTTTCATTTTATTTATGATCATTTAAATGGTAATACAAAGCTTCTATCCTATCAATCTTTAGCTTTGTAATTCTTCATTTTAATCTAATACCAATTTTATTGCCAAAAACATAAGTCGCTATAATACAGTTTGATATCATAGTGTTTTAATACGATCAATTTAATTAGCTAAGGGGTACCTCGATTTTCTAATATCGTCACCTGTCTACCTCATCCCATGTTCGCATGTAGCAGCCATCTTCATTGTCGTAGTAGGATCGTAAATAGAAGTTTCCTTTTGGTTGTATTGCGGAAAATATGAGCGGGGATACTAGCCCCGCTACATCATTTGATTAATTGATACTTAATGATTAGGATTACCATAGTAGTTTTGGTAATTCTGAATGGTAGCGCTAAACCATGCACCACAGCTACTATAATACATATCATTGGCTCCATAGCTGGTGTATGTTAGAACCTGAGTTTCGATCAACTGACCACTTGTATTATAGATACTCATCGTCAATCTACATAGCGTACGAGACTTTCCGAGCTTGATCTCTTTGGCTTCGCTCACAATATTCAAATTAGTTTTTCCAGTTTGTGATTCGTAAATCATTGATTTTTCAACAACGCTGTTGTCGACCGCTTTTGGACCTGTTTTTGCAAAAGTAGCAGATGACATTAAAGCCAAGGCTACGACGCTCATCATTAATTTTTTCATGTTTTTAAGTTTTAGATAAATACATTGGAGGACCAGCCTCTCTGTTAATTAATCCAAAACTGCTAATAAATTTAATTCAGCAAACCCTGTAATAAATATCTGTTGTAGTCGTAACAATATTCGGTTAGTTTGATCAAATTTTTGAAAATAAATAAGAATTTAAAAAATTCTACTACCTTTGCAATCATCAGATGATATGACTATATGAAGACTGAAGCTATCGTACGAAGATCCTTGGCGGAGGAAGTTGCCGCGGCAATAGAAGAAAAAATCAAATTGGGTGAATTTCCTGTAGAATCTAAACTTCCTACGGAACCAGAATTGATGAAGCAATTTGCTGTGGGCAGATCCAGCATTCGTGAAGCTGTCAAATATTTAAGTCAATCAGGCTATCTAAATGTGCAACAGGGGCTTGGTACTTTTGTCAAAAGTAGTACGGGTCATCATGCCCTTGATTCAAAAATTGAAAAAGCCAATTTTAACGATATTTTTGAAGTTAGACACGTATTAGAGTTGCGAATTATTGAAAAAGCAGCCTTAAATCGTACTTCGAAAGGTCTCAAAGATATGGCGCAGGCACTTAAAAATAGAGCTAAATATGCCGAAATGGGAAATTTGACCGCATGCGTTAATGCTGATATTGCCTTTCACAGTGCAATTGCTGAATCATGTGGAAATAGTATTTTGACCGCTTTATATACAACCTTGTCTGAGCATGTCAATAAGTTCTTCATGACTATTTATAAGGATACAGTCCCCTTCTTAACTTCACAACAGCAACACGAGGAACTGATGTTGGCAATTAAAGATAAAGAAGTGAAAAAAGCTGTTGATATTGCGAACCGAATTATCCAGCAACTGTAATTTTCCTGTAGCATATGCAAACTATCAATCTCAATATATTCTATTTTTATCAACTAAAACATCAGATGACCTGATGAATATTTCCTTTATGAAAACACAATCACTAAACCCGAGTGGATCTTGGAAAAGTTCCGAAACTGTCTATCCGATTTTATTTGCGATTAGTCTTTCACACTTGCTCAATGACCTGATTCAATCTGTCATCCCAGCAGTGTATCCCATGTTAAAGTCAAATTATGCCCTTAGTTTTACCCAAATTGGTATTATAACGTTAGTTTTTCAGCTTACCGCCTCTATTTTGCAGCCCTTCGTTGGTTTGTATACAGATAAAAACCCTACACCTCGGTCACTTGCCATTGGGATGTTTTTCTCTTTAGCCGGTTTGATATGCATTTCATTTGCGTCAAACTTTATTTACATTCTCCTTTCTGTAAGCCTTATTGGTATGGGATCGTCTATTTTTCATCCAGAAGCATCTCGAGTTGCTCATTTAGCTTCCGGCGGCAAAAAAGGGCTCGCACAGTCTATCTTTCAAGTCGGCGGTAATGCTGGTGGTGCAATAGGTCCCCTTCTTGTAGCGCTTATTGTTATCCCTTTGGGCCAACAATACATCGGCGTGTTTGGCGTATTGGCCATTATAGCCGTTATGATTCTTACTTACGTTGGTAATTGGTATCAAATACACCTCAAGCCTAAGACACAAACAACTTCTGTTAGTGCTCTAAAAGCTGACCTGCCGAAATCAAAAGTAATATTTGCACTTGTGATTTTATTGGTACTCATTTTCTCCAAATATTTTTACATGGCTTCAATGACCAGCTACTTCACCTTCTATTTGATCAATAAATTCCATGTTTCTGTTCAGGAATCTCAGATTTATTTATTTATATTTCTTGCTTCTGTTGCCGCCGGGACCATATTGGGTGGTCCCTTGGGAGACCGATATGGTCGTAAACTAATTATTTGGGTGTCTATTCTTGGAGCGGCGCCTTTCACCTTGCTATTACCTCATGTAGGACTTGGACTAACCATTATCCTTGCTATTATAATTGGTTTGATCATCTCCTCGGCATTTTCAGCTATCTTGGTTTATGCGACGGAGCTTATCCCCGGAAAGGTTGGTATGATTGCAGGCTTATTTTTTGGTTTTGCCTTTGGCATGGGGGGTATTGGATCAGCTGTGTTGGGCTGGCTCGCAGATCGTACTTCAATTGAATATGTATTCAACATCTGTGCTTATCTTCCACTAATTGGAATAGTTACAGGCTTATTGCCTAATATTACTCAAAAGAAAAATTAATTCTTTAAAAAGCCCTTCTTACTATTAAAGAAGGGCTTTTCAGTATTAATAACCTGGATTTTGAATTAGTTTAGTATTTCTATTTATCTCATCTCTGTGTATAGAGGTAAAATACATTTTGTCGTCCCAACTTCTATTTTCAATTCCTGGATCTATATTGGATACCACGTATTTATACGTGTAATTGCTCGGATCATATTTATAAATGGTTATTTTTTTACCATCTTTTAGTGTTCCCGTAATATTGATAATATTCGCCTTTCGGCCTAATGTCTCAGCGGCAATCATCCAACGTCTAGCATCAAAAAAGCGATGTTCTTCGTAAGCTAGCTCAATCCGACGTTCATTTCTATAACGGCTTTTTAATGCCGATCCAGTTTCGGTAATTGCGGGCATACCTGCTCTGAAACGAATTTTATTTAACCAAGTCTTAGCCTCCACATCTTCGCCCAACTCGATGCAAGCTTCTACATAGTTCAATACGGCTTCCGTATAGCGGAACAATGGCCAAGGAATACGTTGTCTTGTATTTTGGTCTTCCATCGCTGGATCTGGATCAGTAAATTTACGAATATAATAACCTGTTCGAGATCCATTCCAGTCTTCAATCGGACTCTTTCTTGTATCTAAGCCAAATTGAATCGTCTTTTGTCCCTGTCCATTTATAATTTCATATTGACCAGTCTGGATCTGATTATAAGGATCTCTTGTTTTAACATCAGCTGTCCTTGGTTTCCAATCAGCACCATCATAGAGTACAGTTGCTTTTAATCGTGGGTCCCGATTCTGATATGGGTTAGCCGCCATAGTGGCATTGGACCAATCAAATCGTTGACCAGATTGCGTTTCGTAATCATCAATAAGAAGTTGAATCGGTGTATTTCCTGCCCAGTTGTGATAACCATTTGGCCCATTGTCACGTCCTACCCAACCACCCCGCTCATCTTTTTCATCAATAAAAAACCTTCCTAAAATCAGATCTTTTATAGCTGACGCATCAGCCGATTTACTTCCACCACCCAGGGATAAAGCCATGTAATTTGCCGTACCATTATCTGATGATTCTGCAGCACTTAAATCAAGTTTGTACGCAAATTCACTATGATTTAGCACCTCTTTAGCAGCATTTTTTGCCTTCGTCCAACGCTCGGCTTGGTTACCGCTGGTGTACATTAAATATTCAGGATTTGTATATCCAGCTAACAAAGTAGACTTTGCTTTTGCTTTACTTGCATCATGAAGGTCACTAGCAGCATATAATAGTACTCTAGATTTTAAAGCTAATGCAGCTGTCTCACTTACACGACCTTTGATAAAAGTCGCAGTTTTCAATAAAAGTGAAGCACTATCAAGGTCACTCACGATCGCATTGACACATTCTTCATAGGTATTTCTTGAAACCATAAAATCGTTATCCGTCAGACGGCTTACATTTTTTACAAAAGGAACCCCACCGTAAAAACGCAACAATTGTTGATGATAGTACGCTCTAAAAAAATAGGCTTCTCCGAGTAATTTATTCGCTTTCCCTTTATCAAATTTTGGCTCAACCAGGTTCTTTATTGCAATGTTTGCGGCTCTAATACGTGAATACATACGGCCATATTCATAGGTATCCATGATATAACCCTGATCTGCCGGATTAGACCGCGATTCAGTGACGGTATTTATTCCACGATTTGGATGTGTAAATAAAGCCTCGTCTGTCATGGATGCCATTTCTTGCTCATAAAATCCGCCGACACCAAAACCATTGTAGATTTCGGTAACAAAGGCTTCGGATAACGCCGCGTCTGACCATGTTGTCTCATCAGGGATCTCATTAAGCGGCTTTGTATTGACAAAGTCGTCATTACAAGATTGCAGTGCAGATGACAGCACGAGTAATAAAACAGATATGTTTACAATTTTTTTCATTTTTTTACTTCATTAAATTTTTACCTAAGATGATCTAAAACGATAATAGTACCCCTGCGTTGATTAATCTCGCTTGTGGATAATATTGTCCTAAAGCATTAACAGCTTCTGGATCATACATTTTGATCTTGCTCCAAGTGATTAAATTCATGCCATTGGCGTATACTCGTAAGGAGCCTATACCAATTTTACTACAAATACTAGAAGGAAGATTATAACCGACCTCGACATTTTTCAATCGCAAATAGTCTGTACTTCGCATCCAATAAGTGTTATTGTACGAGTAATATTGATTGCTTCTGTCCGTCAACCTAGGATAGACACTACTTGGATTGCTAATACTCCAACGTTTTTCATAAAATTCTTCAAGGAAATTACCAATTGATCCCGATTCATCTGTTCCGACACGGATCTCTCCACCTGTAGCCCCCTGAAATAAGACCGAAAGGTCGAAATCTTTATAGCTCAAGCTAAAATTGAATCCGCCCTGGAAAGTTGGGTCACTGTTTTTGTCTCGTCTGACTTTATCATCTGGCGTAATTTTTCCGTCACCATTAAAATCTTGATACTTCATATCGCCTGGACGCAGGGTTTTTGTAATTGCACTATAGTCCAGTTTATTGTTGGCAATATCCTCCATATCACGGAATACGCCATCATAGACATAATAAATATCCGTCTTGATTGGTTTACCAGTGCTTTGCTGCCATGCTGGGGCACCTGGGGCCTCGTCCCAAAAGATAATTTTATTTTTAGCATAGCCTCCATTCACACCAAGGGTATATCCAAGCTCTCCTACTTTCCCTTTATAACCCAGATTAAACTCCCAACCTTTATTATCCACCTTACCAATATTCTCAGCCGGTAGTGTCATACCTGTGCTTTGAGGAACTGAGGCATTTCGCTGCCATAGAATTGAATTACGTCTATTTTTAAAAATATCAAACTCAAAATTTAACTTTCCTTGGAAAAATTGAAA
>NZ_DKSP01000072.1:0-15071 GCF_002472745.1 Sphingobacterium sp. UBA7253
AAGGTTTGTTTTTAAAAAAAATTAGGCCTAATCTGTACTCATCTGCTCTTACCCTTAAACGGGTCACAGACGCTATTAACCAACCTAAACACCCTAAAAATCAAGCTGTAAGACAAATATTATTATCATAAAAGAAATAAAGCTAAACTATTGATTAATCTAAGTTGTTCCTCCTAAAAACAACTATTAAGAGCATATGAAAAGTAATCAGAATGACCCCAATATTTTAAATGACCTTATTAAAATCAATAATGACCGCATCGAAGGATACGAGCTGGCTATTGATCTGGCCAACGAGCAGGGCGAAGGTGCCCGGGAAGCTGTGTTCAGAAAGATGATCGGGCAGTCTGAAAAGTTTATTGCCGAACTCAGTCCACTGGTTGAGCTTGCTGGCCAATACGCGACTGACCGGACCAAATTAAGCGGTGAGCTTTTTCGGCTGTGGATGGTGATCAAATCAAAATTATCGGGCGGTAATATGCAAGATTTATTGGAGCATTGTGAGCGCGGCGAGGCAGCGTTCCGAGAGGTTTACGACAAAGCGCTGGCGGAGGAAAACAAGCTGTCTATCGGGGCCAAAAACTTGATCCAGATTCAGCTGAGCCAGCAGCGGGAAGCCCATGAAAACATTAAAATTCTGTGCGGGATCTAGATTTTTCTGCATCAATGAGTCAATGCAAAAATAGTAAGAAAAAAAATAGGCTAGGGAACCAATACCTAGCCTATATAAATACAATAATCTAACTTGCCTAAGTTATCCAAAAAAACCACTGTCAGCGCAAGAATGTTTTAAAAATTTCTCAAAAATTCCGACTGAGCATCAGTAGCGTCGCCCCTATCGTCGTCAGGAAATTGATACATGAATTAATATCCTAGTTTTGCCAAACGTCCATACATCTCCACAAAAGCGCATTGATCTAACAGCCACTTGGATTTTTGCTTTTTCTCCAAAGTCCAGTCGACATCAAAAAGTCCGTCCTGATCCCTCATCTTATACCATGCACGGTCTAGGTTTTTCGCAAAAATATCAATATAGGTTCTATTTCCGTCCTGTTCAAATAAACTGATATATCCCCTCATCATTACAGCATGGAACCATAAGTTACTATTCTTTAACATTGGAAAAGTATCTTGGTCCGTGGTCTGAAAAAAATACGCTAAACAAGCTTTTGCCAGCTCTTGGGCATCAATCAGATATTTTTTTTCCTTGGTAAGCTTGTAAAGCAAGGCTGCTGCTTGCAATATCTGTCCGGAATTATAGGAATACTTGGCCTTACCAATATTTCCATTGAGCTGAATATTATCCCAATAGAGTTTATCCGTTGGGTCTTGCAGACCTGCCTTTGTCCACGCATAGAGTTGTCGCGCTTCATTCAGATAGTCTCCCTCTTTAGTAGCTTCAAACAGCTTTAGTGCAAATACTGCCGCAGGAGCATTGGAACAGGTATTTTTAGATTCTTTTTTCTGTTCACACCAATAGATTCCACCACCGAGCTTGTCATCCGCACCACTTTTTACAAAAGCCCAGATCTCTTTCGCATGCTTAAGATAATCGACCTTTTTTGTCTGCAGATAACTATCGGCAAAGTCAATACCCAACCAGACGTTATCATCATAAAACCGGTCTGATGGCGGAGCAGAATTGATATAGGAAGCATAACCAACAGGCTCTCTGGAATGATCCCTATATTCCATTAATCCTGGCAGCACGCGTTGGTCCAGGATCTTTTGGTAAAGCGCTTTGTTCTTTGGGAGTTCCATCAATGTGTTTACAGCGGAAAAGCTTCCGGAGAATGGCCATAGGTAAGCATATTTCTTTTGCACGGTCGCCTGTTCGGAATTATCAAGATAATCCGCTTTAAAGGTTTCGTCGAAGGGATATTTCTCGGTCAACAGTTGATTTTTGGCATTTCCATACTTAGCGTAAACAATAGCTAACGTTCTTTGGGCACGTTCGGCAGACTGTCCTTTATTGAATTGCCCATAGCCTGTTAAATAGCATAAACCCGACAGCAGCACAGTTGTCGTTATCTTATAGATTTGTCTCATCAGCATATGTATTTTAAGAAGCCTTCGAAACCTTTTGGGTCACGAAGGCTTCTTTGTGTTCATTCCATTATTTTAATTTATTTTCATAGCTTGCTAATCCTTCAAAAAGCATCGCAGCACTTGCATAGGCAGTAATTTCACTATTGCCAATAGGTGGTTGCGCCCAGGACGGACCAAAGAACAGCGTCGGTAGACTTGTTCCCTTGGTCCAGGCAATTTTACCATTATTGACCAAAAATTTCTCAAACTTACTGCGGTAGGCTGCATCAATTCCTTCCTGATTTAAATAGTCTACAAAATATCGTATAAATATCCCTTTAAACAATGCGCCGTCGCCGCTTCCCTCGTCGCGCAAAATATTATTCCCGCCATCGATACAACGTGTGATTGTGTAATAACTAATTTTTTGCGCATCAACCAGATAAAGCTGATCTTTAGTAATCTTAAAAAGCTCCACTGCGGTACCAAGGAACGTCCCCTGATTATAAGTCAGTGTTGTCATATCCACATTACCTGTCTGACCATTAATATTGTCATAAACAGCGCCCGTTGACGGATTGTACAGTGTTGCTTTTTGCCATTCGTAGATCTTCTTGGCCCAGGTCAGGTAGTTTTCATCTTTTGTCAAACGATATAGTCTAGCTGCCAGAATACTAGCTGGCCCATTCGAGCAAGCATTTTTGCTATAGCGCATATCTTTCTTCCAAGCCAATCCACCGCCTGCATATTGCTCATCCCATGCGCCAGCAATATCTGTCCATAAAAGCAATACCGTGTCGAGATATTTTTGATCCTTGGTAATTTCATATAAGCGTAATATGGTCAGTGCATTCCATTCCATGTCATCATAGAATACGTTATAATAGGTATTGCCATTTTTGATCTTCACACCTTCAAACCATTTGCTGAAATAGGCACTATATCTGCTGTCCTTCGTTCGTAGATAGGCATCGATAACAACATCCATCGCATGTGCATTGGGCCAATATTGAAATCCCAGATCGGATTGATTGATCGCATTGTTAAAATACCCGGCCTCATTCCAGAATCCGGCAATCATCTTATCGGAAACCTGCGTTGCAATAGTTGTCCAGCTTTCCTGTACAGTGTCGTCATAGGGGTAGCTGTCCTCAATCTTGGTGCATCCTAAGAGTAGAAACAATAGGGATGACAGTATAATCATTTTATTCATCGGGTCTCCTCCTTTAATTTGGTACGACAGTATGCGTATAGTCTTTGTCGCCTTGTAAAATCATCGATATTTTTGTTGGATGGCCGTCTACTGCATCCGCAAATTTCCATTTATCGTCCCATTGTGAAAGATTGGGCAATATTCGGACGAAATAATAAGAAGGAGCTGATGAACTATTGGGCGGACTGTCCGTCCCGTTTTGAGTTCCCAACTGTAAGGTTTCAGCCTTTCCAGCCTTGACGGTTTCCATTTGGAACTTATAACGTTGGTCACGACCCCAACTTTCCTGTTTAAAATTGATGATACCTGTTGCGGACCAAATTCCCTTACCTTGATAAGGTAGATCCAACACCACAGCTCCGGATGGAGAAAAATAAACGCCCATGTTTTTGATCTCTGTGTAAGTAACTGCTGCCACATTGAAATCAATTCGAATACGATATACTGCTGTCTTGGCAATGCTGTTACTTCCGGTTTCACCTTCTTTTATTTTGGTTTGATCTTCCGAATAGAAAACACGTCCCTCAGCAGACTTGCGATCCGTAAAGGTGTATTTTTTTCCGGCTTCCAATTTTGTAAAGATCTCATATTCACCATTACCTACCAATTTAAAAGGTAAAGATGCGGCAACATCCGTCCCACCCTCAGTCGCCTCTCCAGTGATAAATAATTCATCGGGGATCTCTGCAAAGCCTTCCAGTGTTTTGATATTCAATACTTTCTTTGCTTTGCTCAATACCCGTTTCATTCCACGGATAGCATATACGGACCAGATCACATCGCCGCTCTCACCAGGGTTAATCCCAGCTTTCGTTGCTACCTGATTCAATATTTTGTGACTAATATTGGCGCCGTTTGAGTTTCCATTATTATCCGACGTGACTGTATAAAGAGGCTTGCTAAAATCGCCATCGAGCTTATCAAAAACAACTTCATATTGCGCTGCCCCACCATCGGCCACCAAGGCCGACTCCCATTCAAAATACAGCGCTGCTGAGCTGGAACTTAATAATTTGACAGCTTTTCCATCTGCAGGAGCATATAGGTTCTCAACAGCCGACACCTCTGCGTCGGCGTATTTCATATCGTCTTTTTTACAGGAAACGATGCTCGCAGCCAATGCGACCATTGCTATAACTTTAAAATACCATTTCATGTCTATATCATTAATTTATGGTTCGAAACGTACATTTTTTAATGCGCCGTTTGCGCTAGTTTTTGAATTAAATTTAGTTTGAGTAGCCCAGATTGTTAGGCAATAAATTTTTATTTAGATCGATCTGAGTTCGTGGTATCGACCAGAGATAATCTCTACTTTCATCAAATCGGCGGATATCCAGTTTGATATTACTATTGTTACCACCATATTTAGCACCCAATACCTGGCCGTCCAAATAGGTTTTACCAGCTTTCCAGCGCATGATATCATAGTAACGCAATCCCTCAAGAGCAAGCTCACTTCGCCGCTCATTTCGGACAATTGTTTTCAGATCCCCGGTAGTCGGAAAGTCTAACGCTTTTGATGCTTCAAAACCAGCCCGCTGACGAATAGGTCTGATCGTCATATCCCACACTGCTGCATTGAGTTGTCCCAGTGCTTCTTTTGCTTCTGCATACATCAATAAGATATCGGCGTACCGAAACATGATGATGTTCAATCCAGCATCGTATTTTACCGTTGCTGTTACATCGTAGTATTTCTTTACGTAATACCCTGTGGCGGAAGCGTTGGCACTTGCACCCTGATATTCATCGAGCCGTTCCTTATCTGTTGTACCAGAGCCGGGTTTGATAAAGATCTTACGTGTTGTACCGTCAAAATCAGTCCATTGCCCACCATGAAAAACGATGGTTGCGGCCATGCGTGGATCGCGGTTGACATAGGGATTATTGTCGTTATATTGCGGATCCGTAGCAATGGTATTTCCGCCCAGTGTCAAATAATTATCGACCAGACTTTGTAATGGTGCATAACCATTTAAACGTGCTTGAGCAGAGATTGGTGCTGCATCATATAACTTATTCCAGGTTTTTAATAAAGGTACATAGGCATAATCCAGAATAACCTCTGAATTATATTCATTGGCTGCAGTAAACAACTCCGGATAACTGCGGAATAAAGCGTAAGTGCCAAATTCCGTTTGTTTTTTCATCAGATTTTCACAGTATTCCAATACTTTATTCCAGTTGCTTTCATAGAGATAGGCCCGGGCTTGAAAGGCTGAAGCGGCCCCCTTGGTAATCCGGCCACGGTCGTCTACCGGTAAAGCATCTCTGTTCGGTAGATCGGCCATACATTGATCCAACTCTTGATGGATAAAGGCCATGATAGTCGCTTTTTCTGTCCGAGAAAGAGTCTTAGACTCTTCCAATGAGATATCTTTGGTGAAGAAAGGCACAGCGCCATAGAAATTAACAAGTCTAAAATAGAGAAATGCACGGATAAAGCGTACCTCGGCGATACGGCGTTTTTTGAGTGCCGCATCCATTCCGGGCACACGCTCTACATTCTCTAGATAGACATGGCAGGTCTTAATACCACCGTAAAGATCGGACCACTCTGCCCCAAAACGGCCCAGTGTTGGATCGGCGGTTCCATTACGAATTGCGCGCTGGTCTGTGTTTGAGCGCCCCTCAAAAATATTATCACTCAGGGCTTCATCATTCCACATACGATCTGCTGAATACAGCTGATTATAGGCCATATTGACCATTTTTTCGGCGTTGTCTGGATAGTCCCAAAAATTTTCATCGGTAAAGCGATCTGTTGGCAGCGTATCCAACTTATTACAGGATGTTAATTGGAGAATTGCCATTAAACTCAAGCCTCCAATAAGTATCTTATATAGTTTCATTACATAAAAGGTTAGAATTGAATATTTAATCCACCGCCATAGTATTTCAACGTCGGATAATTGCGGGCACTATTGGCCGAACCACCCATGTTAGAATCAAATTCGGAGGATTCGGGATCTATCCAGGAGTTTTTGCTCAAAGTCAGCAGGTTTTGGGCATTGATGAAAAAGCGAACACGCTGCAATCCCAATTTCGACACGACTTCTTTGGGTAACGAATAACCTACCTGTATATTTTTCAATCGAGCGTATTTCCCGTTGAAAAGATAGAGATCAGAATCTTTCCCAAAGTTGTTGGTCGATGCTGTTGATCCATTTGCAGTCAGTCGGGGCCAGCGTCCATCAATATTGGTCGGCGTCCAGTAATCGAGTTGATGCTGATAAATGGTATATGAATAATTCTGATGAAATGGTTCGATCAACTCTCCCCGGATCATCATATCGCGCTTGCCTACCCCTTGCCAGAACATACTAAAATCAAAATCTTTATAATTCAGGTTATAGGTAAGCCCAAATGTAAAGCGGGGGAAACCATTGCCTAATACAAAGCGGTCCCGTGCATCGATAATTCCATCGTTATTCCGATCGACATACTTTACATCGCCGGGACGCAGATCTGCTGCCGTAATACCGCTCGGCAAGGCCGAAGTTTCAATATCCGTTATATTTTGAAAGAATCCGGCCATCTTGTACCCATAGTAGGAATTATAAGGTAGCCCAACACGCGTCAATTTAGTAATGTTATCGACTGTCGAAATACGGTCATCACCGGGCATCGCAATAATCTTATTGTGACTATCGCCCATATTCGCATTGATCGTGTGTTGGAAATCGCCAGTTGTAGCACGGTAGCTGAGGTTGATTTCCCAGCCCTCATTGTTCATTTCACCTAAATTCTGATTCTTTAGGGAGGTTCCGAATGTGGAAGGTATTTGTGGCGACATCAAGATATCAACTGTACGCTTTTTAAAATAATCGAAACTGGCCGTTAATTTATCATGAAAGAAGGTGGCGTCCAACCCAACATTGAAATTATAGGTTTTCTCCCAGCGCAGATCCAGACTGGCATAATTAAATCCCGCAGCAGAAACAGGTTTGTTGTTAAATCCATAACTGTTCTGATAAGATTCATAGGTAAAATAATACGCATAGTCGTCTACGGCCTGATTGCCAAGAACACCATAGGTAGATCTGATTTTTAGGCTACCGACATGTTGTTTATACCAATTCATAAATACTTCGTCGGATGCCCGCCATCCTAAGGATCCCGAAGGAAAGAAGCCCCAGCGATTAGCTTTCGAGAACTTAGAAGATCCATCGTAGCGAAAGCTAAATTCGGCAAAATATTTACTTGCAAAGTCGTATCCGGCACGGCCGAAGATCGAATTGATACTATTTTGCAGTGTTCCATTTGGTGTCACACGGGCACTCACAGGATCAATAACTGTTCCTGTGGTAGGTGTGCCGAGGACAGGATCAGTAAATTTCATTTTCAGTTCGTTTTGTCGGCGTGTATAGGATTCGTTGGATGCTCCAAATAGACCTGATACATGATGACTACCAAAAGTCCGGTCATAATCCAGGAGCAGCTGAAAGTTCAGTAACGAAGCTTTTTCGTTAAAATCTTCGGTATTGCGGTCTGAATTGACGTAGACCTGAGGTTGCGTGGCATCCGGATTGGAATATAATGGCACCTGGATTCTACGGATAGAACGGTGATCGGCATAGATGTCAGCTCCGAAGATACCACGCAGTTTTAAACCTTCGAAGAGTTTTGCTTCGAGATTCAGGTTGATATTAAAATAGTCGTTATCGTTTTTGATATAGCCGCCTTCATTCAGTTCAGCCAAAGGATTTTGATCTGTCAGTGCATTGTTGACAAGATATTTTCCATTGTCAGCCTGCATGCGATAATAGTAATAAGGCGGAAGTCTGGAAGCATTGATAATGGCACTTCCGGCCGTGTTGCTCATGTTGTTGTTGCGGGTATAGGCTAAGATTGAGGTCAGTTTAAAACGGCCTATCTCTGTACTGAGATTACTCCGCAAATTGTACCGCTTAATGCCAAAGTCCTGTCCGACAAAGTTGCTGGGCTGATTGTAGAAGCCGCCGGAAAACAAATAGGAACTTTTATCTCCACCCCCGGCCACACTGATATTATATTTTTGCTGGAAAGAGTTTTTCATGATTTCCGGCAAGTTCCACCGCTCGATATCCTGATGGGCATATAAGTCTGCAATAGCCTCTGGTGAAAACTGTGGATCCATTCCTGAGTTGGTCAGTGCAAGATTACGAAGGGTCGCATTTTCATATCCTGCAACAGGTGAAAATAAAATTTTAGGTTCTTGCACGCCCCACTGGGTGCCGACAGTCACCGCAGGCCGCTGATTTTGGCGTCCTCTTTTGGTGGTTACCAAAATAACGCCATTTGCAGACCTCGAACCGTATATAGCCGTAGAACCGGCGTCTTTCAATACCGACACCGTTTCGATGTCATCTGGATTGATCTTATTGAGTGTTCCGCCTTCTGTAATAATTCCATCGATCACCACCAGCGGTGCATTACTGTTTATGGTAGATATCCCACGAATATTGATATTCATCGAATTATCATTGGGATCCATGCTTTTCTGTTGGATGGTCAAACTTGGTGAGGCTCCTTGAAGGGCTTGCGTTACATTGCCTACAGGTCGGTTTTCGAAAGTCTTCGCACTGATCTGGTCAACGGCCCCAACAACACGCTGACGTGTCGTGGTACCATAGCCGATTACGATAACTTCTTCGAGCTGACTGTTGCTATTTTTCATGATCACATTGAGCTGCCCCGATCCATCGGTCCGCAGGGAAGACAGTTCTCCGCTCAATGCATCATAACCAACAGAGGAGAATATCAGCGTTGCTTTGGGTGAAAGATTTGTGAGGGTAAATAGACCATCACTATTGGTGGTAGTACCTATAGATTCATTTCCTTTGACCCGCACAGAAACATTTGCGAGCGGTTCGCCACGTTCATTGGTCACACGTCCTTTTACAGGGACTTGATTTGGGATCATCGTAAACTCCCTCGGAACGGACGTTATGGAAGCTTTTGGCTTATCATAAATGACCACAGTCTTATTATCCAACTGGTAGGACAAGGGCTGATCTTTAAAGATCTGGTCTAATACATCCGACAATTGACGGTCCCTAACTTTGATGTCAACAGGCTTCGCGTTTACCATCTGCCGTTCAGTGTACAGAAAATTGTATCCCGTCTGGGATTTGAGTTCCCTAAATATTTTCTTAAGGCTCATGTTGGAGTATTCTAATGTTACCTTTTGTGCAAAGGTGGTAGCGCTAACCTGCATAAAAGTAACCAAGATAATTATGGTTGTCAATCGCATAATAAGCCATAGTTTACGGAATAGCAGATACGCTATCTCCTTTTTTCTGATATAATTTTGATACATTTGTAAGGTTTATTTGCAGTGTATTCGAGTCGTCCAAAACAGAAACATACTGCAGATTGGATAGTTAAAATTTAATTGTCCCAAACGGCAACCGAGCTCCTTCAGGATCTTGGTTGCTTTTTTATACCCCCCTTCGTGGCTATTCGTTTTGTCGTTTTTTGTTCATCGGTTCGTTTATTTAGGTTATTGTGTCATTAATTATTTAGCGGATTATTACGGCAGTACATGTATTTTTTTTCCGTCGATTCTGAAATGAACGGCACCCGTTTTTTCGAGCAGGCTTAAGACTTTTTGAACATCATCAAAACGCGATATTCCGCCACCAAATTTCTCGGTCGTTTTTTTACCTTGATAGATGACCTCCACATTATACCAGCGTGCCACCTTGCGCATGACACTTTCGATATCATCTCCATCGAACATAAATTCGTTGTTTGTCCAGGCAATAACCGGCGCAGTATCTATTGGACGGGATTTTAGCACCCCATGAGCTGTAAGGCTCGACTGCTCACCCGGTGCTAATAACAGTTTTTGACTGTGGGAACTGACCTGTACACGACCTTCCAGTAGGGTGGTCTGTACCGCCGATTCGTCGGCATAACTATTTACATTGAAATGGGTACCGAGCACTTCGACCTGCTGATCTGCTGCCTGCACAATAAAGGGGTGTTTGGAATCCTTCGCTACTTCAAAATAAGCTTCACCGGTCAGTGTGACAGTTCTGTTTTTTTGATTTGCAAAACGAACCGGATAGCTGAGCGAAGAAGCCGCATTGAGCCATACTTGTGTACCGTCAGGTAGCTTAATCCGATAGGTTTCTCCTTTGGTTGTCGATAAGGTATTTTGCTCGATTTCGCCCTGCGAATTATCGCTGACTTCGTAAATCAATTGGCCATCTGTTGTTTTAGAGATTCTTATACCCGATTCTTCCGCAATCCGACCGTTTTGTGTTTCATGTAGATGAATCTGCTTGCCGTTGGCCAGCGTTAAGGTCGCCGATTGTTTTCCGGGTGATATCACATTTTGTGCAGCTTGCGGAGATACGTTTTTATTTTCAATGGTAAGAAACCAGCGACCAATAATTAATAGTCCGATAACAACAGCTGCGCTTGCGCCAATACGTTTCCAAGCCCATAGCGATCTTGTTTTTGGTTTATTGATCTGGAGATGCAATTGGTCCCAGGTATTATCCAGTACGGCCAATAAGGTTGGATCGTCCAATAGATGTTGATCGATGGGATCGTCCAAAACCTCTTGGATGAGTTCTTGAAGTAATATTTTATCTCTGCCTGATTTTACATAGGACAAAAACGCACGGGAATTTTCTTCGCTAAGTTTTCCCTGTATATATCGCCTTAACGTATATCGAAGTGTTTTCTTTTCCACAATTGGTTACCCTCTTTTCAGCTAATACACTTCAGCGGTAAACGTCATCTGCTCTGGTTGCGAATTTATTTTACTTTTTTTCTGTGCAATGAAAATTAGATGCGTTAATGCTGTTGGAGAAGTATAAAAGAAATAATGAGCAATGTGGATTTATCCAGGATTCCATGCTTCTCTTTTATATATTTCGTGGCTTTTACGATATGGTCGTTAATCGTAGAAGTCGATATACTCAACAAGTCGCTTACTTCGGCGTAGGTTTTGCCCTCAATTTTACAAAGTTTATAGATCAGTTTGCGTTGCGGCGGCAGCTGGTCAATGGTCTGTGACAGCCATTCTTCATACTGCTTTTCATAGAGTTCTTCTTCGACGTGACTGTACAAGGCAGTATTGTGAAGACTAAGATAGGCCTGAACTTGTTTTTCGAGGTTATTTCGCCGGATAAAATTATAGACAGTATATTTGGCGATCTGGAATAGATAAGCTCGAAAAGGCTGCTCGGGATCAATCAACTCCCGCTTATCCCATACTTTAATAAATACTTCCTGTAATAGTTCGACTGCGTCTTCTTCGGACTTGACCATCTTACGGATGTTGAGATAAATACGCCCACTATACATACTGTAGACCTGCCGGAAAGCACGCTGACAGCCAGAACGAAGGGAGATCAAGACAGACTTCTCTTCAGTATTGCAGGAATATTTCATAAGTTGGTCTTTCACGTACTGTGTCCTAGTAATTTGTGGATTACTCCCTTAATGGTTACGAACAAATATAACAAAACTAAAACGGTTTTGCTTTTTTAAATAAAAATTTAAAAAGATTAAGAAATTTTGATCTTTTTCAAGCAAATATAACAGGAATTCTCCTTCGCATAAAAAAGGAGACTAGGGTTAATAATCCCTGTCTCCTTCATATCCCAACGATACCTCGCGAAGCCTTTCTCTAGCCCTCCTTCCAAAAGCAAACTAAGGCAATAGACGAGATCTATACCATCTCCAAAGGAGAAAAAGAAGCAAGGCCAAGCCGATGATCCAAACCAGCTGGGCAGCTAGCATTTGGTTGCCACTTTTTTCATGGTTGACCTGCTTTTGTTTTTCCTGTTCGCTTTTTTCAGTCAGCTCCAATACCTGTTTGCTGACTCTTTTGGCGGACTCATGCCATACTAAACCTCCCGACCGGGCAGATAGACCACTATCTGGGGAGAAACGGAAAGCGCTGTCCGTCCAAAAATACCAAAGGCGGGAAAGCGTATCCTGATGGTCGGAATACAGCCTTTGGAGCTGCTCGGTATACTGCCGGCGCGTATCCGTTTCTTGTTGTCTCTGATATTTTTTACTATCGTAGACCTTACAGGAGACCAGCAAGGATAAGAGTCCCCCGTAAGATATCATCTGGTATAGCCTTGTTTTCATCATTCCTCCTTTCAGTCCAGCCAGTTTGAAAAGGCATAAATCGTTGCCAAGGGACGCCGCTTACACAATACACGATTATCCACATTTCCTTCGACAGTCACGATCCAATTGCCCTCCTTTTTGCACACAATCCCCACATGGTTGATACGCTGCAGACTGGAGCTATAGATGGCGAAGAGATCTGCCTGCCGGATAGTCCCCTGGTTGATCTGCCGGGCCGTATAACGCCGGGCTAATGGAAAAAGTGCCGGGCTCCAGGCATTCCGCGGAGCTGCTAGTCCAGCTTTGCCATAACACCAGGAGGCAAAAGCCGCACACCAGGCATACCCCTTTCCAAGGCCAGTATACGCGAGGTATTCCTCTACCCGCCTGCCATCGTTGTTACCAGTCATCTCTCGCACACCGATCTCCTCCACAGCTATATCGACAATACGTTCACGTACGCCCGCTCTAGCCCAGCATTTCACTGATGTGTCATTCCCATGCTCCACTGCGGGATCGGTGCTTAGCATCTCAGTATAGTTGCCTGTCAGGCTCTTGTCGTCTACAGCAGCATTGCGAGCACGGCCAGGAAAGAGAATAGCGATAGAAAGAATACCGAAAAATAGATAATGCATTGTTGCCATGAGGTCAATTGATTAAAGTGAAGACTAAATTCCTGACGGAAAAACTTAAAAGGCTGCCAAAGCATTTCCTGAAGCCAAAAGCAGCAATAAATAGCCGCTAGACCAGCAAGTATACCAAAGAGCAACACGGAGAGGGTACCAAGATCCAATACCCCAGCTGTCGGATCGATTGCTTGTAGCAAGAATCCCGATAAAATAAAAAATAAAAGAAGACAGGCCAGTACGATGCCAAGCAGCTGCCTTCCCGTTAAAGGCCAATAGATATCTTCGATATCGGAGACCATTTGTTTTTGTACATATTCCATTTTACTTTTTTAAAAAATTATTTAATCAGATAAGTCCCTAGATACTGGCTCCGTGCATACTTTATACCATCTCTTTCGCAGCAGACAATATAAAGCAAGAGCTCTTTTCCGAGCAGTGAAGGAGGGATATCCAAGGCGACCTGTTTCTCGCTGCGCAAGGCTAGGCGCTGACTTCGTATCGCCACACCTTCTTTCACCTGATATGCGATCAGTTTGACATGATCATCCCAGGCACAAAATGAGGAAAAACTATCGTAACTGACCAGTATCCGCCCAGTTTCCTCGACTATATCTGAGACCAACACCCCAGGCAACGTACCGTCGCTGAGCCATACTTTTTCGGGATCCACAAAAGGCCCCTCTTCCTCTTCAGCAATGGCCATGTTAAGTACATGTGAAAGGGCGAGGTTAAAGGGATATACCAGTCTTTTTTTTCGTTTGGCTAGAAATTTATATCCATCAGCCAGAATCGATTTCAGCGGTGACAAAAAACTCATTGCCAGCGCAAAACGTTTCTGCTGGTCAAGTTGGGCAGCAGACCGTTTCTTATTTGATTTTTTCTTCATAATAGAAAAAAATAGAGGGGAATATCATCCATAGCGGACGATATTCCCTATGAATAACTAAATGAGCTGTATCAGCCCCAAATAACTACTTTTGGATACGCGCTTTTTCTTGCGGTCGGCCATAAAGATCCACAGATGCGCCGAGCCACCGAGCAAATGTGCAGGCACTACAAAAGTCGTGGTACCTACCTGGCGGGTTGGCACGATAGAGGGTGCCAAAAACTCGTCCTGTTCGGGATGATACCCGATGATGTACACACCGTCATCGTCTGCTGAGCCGTAGATGTCATTGTTGTTCGAATCCCAGGTGACCGTCATCTCTTCATCGGCGAAAGACGCACCTTGGGGCGGCCCCAGAAAAAAAGCTCCGTCGGCAATTCGGATTTTACTATAGTCCAGTGTAAAGCCCGGATAAGTACCCTGGATAGCCAAAGGCAGATTAAACTGAAACGCAGCATTGAGGGGTGTCTGCCGATCGGCTTTTTTCTGTCCGAATCCGACCTGCAGGTACGAATTGATGGGCATTAAAAAACGCATCAGCAATTTGAACTTTGCCTGCGTGATCAGCTGCTCCTGACTAGCCGGTTTATTACTTTTTTTATAAAGCCCTTTGAGGTAGTTGATACTCTTCCAGCTGGAGCCTATCACGGAGCCGGTCTTACCGCTTATACCTCCGTTTATTCCATTTACTATTGTTCCCATTTTTCTGTTTTTTAAAAATTAAACCCTTGTCAGTGGCTAAGACATACCGGTATTTAAGCCTGACACCACAAACGTAAAAACTTAAAAAACAAAAACATACAGCAACAAAAAGACTGACAGAACATTGGCAGGAGCAGTTCGGTAATTAGGCAGGGAGCTGGCAGGACAGCCCCCATATACCATCCTTTTTATACACTTGCATCCGACCAACACCCAAGCAAGTCCCGACGCTGCTCGGGCTTTCCAGCAGTTTTCATGCGGTCCGCTTCGGGTCACACCCGAACAGATCCCGATGGCCACCCGAAGAAAACCCAAGGAACGGTCGAACAAAGGCAGGCGAAAGGTTGAAGATGGGTAGGTGTTGGTCAGGTATTGCTCCGAAAGACAAAATAAAAAGGTCCTCCGAAAACGAAAGACCCCAAAAATAATCTCAATCCATCCTGGATTTACAGATTCCAGTAGGCACGTTTAAACCGTTCTACGCTGGTCTGCAAAAACAGGCGTTTGCCATTTTCCTTACGTACCGTTC
>NZ_DKSP01000072.1:15163-29275 GCF_002472745.1 Sphingobacterium sp. UBA7253
CGAGCATCCCCTTATGCTGGTATCGGTATAAGGTTCTCTCGCTGATACCGACAAATTCCTGTACGTAAGCCGCATCCCACCAGACCGCAGCGCCTTCATCAGGGATTTCATTCTTGATTTGCATTTTTTGCAATTTGCTGTACAGCATATGGAGGGCAAACAATATCGTAGCATCATTCCCTTTATGTGTATTTTTTCGTGTTTTATTCAAAATTATCTTCATAAAATCAGTATTAACATTACATCCTTTGACTCGTGTTCGCCATCTCTTTTCCCTCCCTGACGATACCATGTATCTGAAACTTACCACTAATGGAATTCTGCTCAATCCACTGGTCAAAATATTGGTATTTTCCCTTTTCACCGCGGTTTATTTCTATACCAGGAAGGAATACATGATGGGCAGTCACCCCCAGCACGTGCTTGAGAGAAACCGCAACACTTCGGTGTACCTGTGCAAAACTCGCCTTGGGTAACAGGGCGAGCATATTACCGAACGATTCGTTGACTTCAACGAAAGTTTTATCATTCATCCATATTCTGGTCTGATTATTTTTTGCTTCAATATAACAGATCTCATCATAGTTTAGCCTCTTTTTTACAGCCCCCCGTTCCCCATAGAAAAAGCACTTATTATCATCATTCAAGTTATTTAAACCATAATGCTGAATTCTCTTTTTTGCTCTGTCCATAGCTTTATAAAAACGTTCCTGTTCGAAGGGCTTGAGAAAATAATCGGTTACCTCGTAGTGAAACATTTTGTCGCCTACTTCTCTATTCGTACTGCAAACAATCACCTGAAGATTTGCAATACCCGTGTTGCCCCGCTTGAGACTTTCCAGCTGCCCCAAAATATCCAGTCCCCCAACGATGGGCATCTCAATATCAAGAAATAGAATATCCAGTTTTAAGCGACGCAAGGCCACTAAGGCTTCCTTGGGATTGGTCGTCGCATACACACATTCGACACCATCTGTCAAGTCTACGTATCTTTTAAGATCATCTACAACATCAGGATCATCATCCACAATCCCCACACAGATTTTTTGGAGCCGTCCCTCCTGCTTTAATATTTTTTTTATTGTATCCATGTTAAAAATTTATATCCAAGTTCAAGTAAAATATGCCGTCAGCCATTTGTTTTATCAAGGAAAATGCTTCGCCGTATTCCAGACGGAGCAATTTTGTCAATTGTTCTAAACCAGTGCCTCCTTCTTCAAAGATCCAGGCAGACTGTGATGAAACCTTATTGGTACAACTTATTGATACCCTCTCCATATCACTAAACACATAAATAATACTTTCAAAAGAGCTGTCGCTATAATCGCCGTGTTTGACCATATTTTTATACAGGCTCAATAGCATCATGGGAATAATCGGATGGTTCCAGTCCTGAATATCCGACTGCAGATGAATGTGATGCTCACCATACAGGCGCATCAGCTGCTTCAGATAAAAGAGCTCATCTTCCAATTTTCCCGATATATGCTGTCTAAAGTTCATCGTTCGCATAGCATAGGCTTCCAGACCAAAGAACAGTTCTATTCGGGTCAGAACTGCAGGTCGCTTTCGTACCAGACGGGTAAAGCTCTGTGTCAGATTGCCCATGAAATGAACGGCCCAGTTACGAAAAAGCCTTGCTTTCAGACTTTCTAGAGAATGTATTCTTTTCCATCCCAAATGCCTGAAAAGACCTGCACTGAGATTGTAAATGATCTCAATAGCCAGAATTAAAATGCCTTTGAGCACAAAAGTCACATAGAAAGTAAATACGTCGATTCCAAAGTCTACCGCTCTGAACAATTTGGGGTTTTTGAGTACTTTCCGGCTAAGCTCTGTCGGAAATTGATATAGCAGCAGAAAAACTGCTAGGGCTGTCAGCAAAAAATAACCGATCATGATGCCCACCCGTTGCAAGGTAAAACGCCTAAATAGCGCACGTCGCAACCAAGCTCGATTGGTATAGCTAATGCCCAACATAAAGGGAATCATTAGTATGATAATACATACATGCCCCCAGCCGAATTTATAGATATTGACTAGGCTAATCCAGGCAAAATAGCCACCCCAAAAAATAAAGTGAAATCGCGCTGATAATGGTTTAAGAATACTGTCCTTGATCATAATTGGTTTAGGTAATAAAAAAACAAATCCTTATTTTAATAAATAAATTATTTTAAGAGACAATTTATCAATTAAAGAAGATTTATACAACCTCAGTCAAAAAAAACACGTTTAAACATTCAACCATATCTTTCTAAATTTTTGACGGGCTATTTCAAATTCCTTGATTCCAATAACCACCGAACGACCAGTCGCCAGATCAAAGAGCATTCTTTTTCCCTGCACAACAAACGGTAGCCAAAGGTTTTGTAAAGGCATCTGCTCCTGCTTTATCAGCAGCTCATGATCAAAAACTGCCGGCAGGCATTCCCATTGGATCAATTCTTCCGCAGCAAGGTCCCCCACAAGATCAAGAATATACTGCAGCGCAGGTTGGTAGTCGGACCTATTGTTCACATATCGTCCTTCCTCTCCAAACCGAAGGGTAATTTGCCCGTCTACCATTGTCATGATGGCAGCTCTGATTGGTACCTTAGTCCAAAAGCTTAACGCAGCGATCCCCTCACGTAAAAGCAGCTCCGATTTATGCAGTGTGACCGGTACCCATCCCTTTGAGGCCTGACCAGCAATAAGCTGCCCATCGATAAAGAAAATCAGGTGGTAGTTTTTCCGAAGTGCTTCCCTGAGCTTTAAAAGCGGATTACCCTGATCAGCACGAATGAAGATTAATTCGTTCTCGGTCGCTTCCCGACCAAAGGAGAGCCGGAACTGCTTCCTGTAAATCTGTCCCTGCGCTTCAAAGACATCGGAACGCAATAATATGGCCAGCTTATGCCCCAGCAGCATCAATGCCCTTGCGATCAGGCCATATGGACCAATATGTAAGCAGGCCCAGATGCGAGGCCCCGGATCGTTCCCAGGCCAGGCTTTGATCAGCTGCGCTAATAAATTGTCATCTACCTGATAATGCTGCTGATTGGACCATTCCTGATGTATCCGCAGGGAACGGATAAGCCCCCCTGCATCCCGAATCAATTGCCAATGGTATAAGAGGGCTACAGCTTTGAGCGATCTGTACCAGCTGTGGCTATTCAGGGCTAATGTATCTGTCATTAAATCGGAGTTATGCCCCATATTTTGAGGTATATTGTTCATACTTGTTCGAGTAATTGGTTATCAAAAAAGGGTGTCCGGATCACCCATCAGTTTACTATTTGTGCTTAGAAATAGTAGATATCACATTTTTCCTCCTCAGCATCGCCCAAGAGCTCTGCTGTTTCCGCATTGGAAAAGGTACAAAGTGCCTGGTTAGCCAAAAGTTGCAATTCTATAAAAAGCTGTTCCATATTGATTTCATCTTTTTTGTATCCGTCCAGCACCAAACTTGCCCAGTTTGGTCACTTTGCTTTCGGGCCAGGAAAGCGAGATGATCACGGTGGCGAATTTGGCAGAAATGCAAGACATTAGCTTCATTTTTGGGTACATCGGTTGTAGATCAGGGTGAACCGCTAATTTTTTAGCCCGTTAAAATTCACCCTACTTCTAGACCTGTTCGCCATCTCCCCAGACCCATGTACACTTTTTTTTGATAACCTCGCTCCGTTTTATTAGAATACATTTTTCAACAGATTAAAACCAATAAATCAAACAGTTAAACCAGCCATTATTAGCTAAAGTTGATCTTTATGGAAAGAAGTTATGACTTTGTCCTGCCACAGGAATATGAGCCTGTTACCTCTCCGATACAGCGTCTGACTTATCCTATTCGCAATGCCCATGTACAGCATTGGCAATCGGTACATAACTGCATCTGCGAGCAGACTTTTGATGGCCGCTATGGCTATCTCTATTATTATGAATTTTGGATGGAACATGAAGAAACCATCCCAATCTATACCTCTATGGGCGACCTACATCTTACCTACCCTTTGCTAAGTGACTCCCCCTTAAGGCAAAGCCATTACACACAGGATTTTGCTATTGAATTTGCCAAAGGGCGGGGTGCTTATCTTTATCTTGCCAAAGGCGAATACCGATTAACCATTCCAAAAGGTCGTCACATCTTGGTGGGCTTTATTTTGGATGCCGGACTTTTTCGGCCACCTGCCAACCGGCACTTCGGTTTTTTGGATCATCTGGTACAGGCCAAGAAGAATCAGTCACCGCAGTCGGACAAGAGTGTTACCTTCCGTGTGGGCGATGTCACCAAGCAGCAGCTACAATTGCTTTTCAGCAAGATCAACCCCAATATCCTCGACAATGAGCATATGCTCTTAAAGCAGCTGATCTTTCTGATCCAGCTGAGCCGTTTTAAGATACAAGACGATGGCAAGGAAGAACTGATTGAGCAGGCGCGGAATTTACTGCAGATAATGATTTTGCACCAGGGGGCGCAGGTTCGGTTATCTGATATAGCTGGAGTACTGAGGAAGTCCAGAGATTATATCAACGAAGAACATAAAAAAAAGTATAAGTGCACATTTCATGATTATCGGAATCAGCTGCTGTTGCATCATATTGCTTCCACTATCGTGGGCAATGAGAAATTGGCTACTACGGCCGAAGAGTGTGGATTTAGCAGTGTTATTGAACTCAACAAATTTATCAAAAACCAGACAGGACTTACTCCGGGATCTTTTAAGCAACAGCAGGAAAATGCGGGCAATGACCCCTTATCTGCCCGAGGTGCTCAAGAACCGCCTTCCTAACCAATCCTGTTTTCTGCCAATCGATCGCTTGTTTTCTGCTTAACGCTCGCCCTTTTATCGCTGTAATTTAGCATTGTAAAACTTGGTAAACGGTTAACAAAAAAGACTATGGAACGAAGCGGAAACTATATACAACATGATGGAACTGGGGTGGCAGGTACAGTTTCCAAAAAAGCTAAGCAATCAAAATGGCAAACCTATATGGAGTGGTATATTCTGATCGCATTAGTCATGCTGATCCTATTACTTTTCTTCACTGGACTTGGAAAAGTATTTAACCATGCAGCATTTGTGAGTCAACTTCACAAACAGCCTCTTCCGCAATGGTCGATGTCCATTTTGAGCTATTTGCTTCCGATGTTGGAGCTGGGGACTGTCCTCCTGATGTGTATTCCACAGGTAAGGATATGGGGCTTGGGGCTAGCTATTTTATTAATGACAGCCTATTCGATCTATGCCTATTTGGCTTATATCGAAATCTATGGTTATGTGCCCTGTGCCTGCGGAAAAGTATTTGAGAAAATGAGCTGGAAACAACATTTTCAATTCAATCTGGCGGTTACTTTACTTGCGGCACCGGCATGGCTGATGGAATACAAACTAAAAAAAGCAATAAAAACTATGCATAGCGAATCCCGACGGGGATTCGACCAGCAGGAAAGGTAGTCAATAGTTGAGCGATATCTTCTTTCGGGATTGCGACAATTCAGATATATCGATAAACCTACGACAAGGCAAGTCTCCGAGACAGGATATTGAAGGATTAGAAACTACCGACCTGCATTTATAAACTATAAATATCAACAACATGAAAAAAGCAAAATTATTTATCCCAATTCTGGGAGCAGTTTTGGGATTGGGTGTCTATGCTGGACACGCCAATGAAATCAGTAGAAAAGCGACAAGCACTACTGAGCAATCGTGGGAAGTCATTAATCCAAGTGGTGATCTGACCGACCCAGACAATTACCAGCCCTATTCGGGTGATATTGCCACATTATGTCCAAGCGACGAAGTTCTATGTGGTATCAAAGCTGAAAATGACGGTGCTGGTAAACCACAAATGACAAACGAGCTTAAATCTGAAATCAATTCAGGAACGCCAACTAGTCATGTGTTCTATCGCGCGGAAAATTAAGATCTGCAAAAAATAGGAAAGGGCGGTGGTTCGCCCTTTCCTATCTATCGTGGATTCTGGACAAGCCCTCCAGCAACGACAACCGAGTATGGGATCAATAGCGCAAATCGCTTATCGTTAGGTTCTAAAATATATTCCTTTCCATCAAAGTTACGTACGATTCGAATGCCCGCATTATAGTGCTTATTCAGCCGTTTTATGTCCGACCATCGCGTACCAAAGCGAAAAGCCAGTTCCTTTTTACGTTCGCTCAATATAAAGTCGATCAGTTCAGCCTTTCCAGCGGGTACAATGGGTAGCTTGCTTGTTTCATAACGTGCTTTCAACAATTCAACCATCGTATTACCAGCATCAATCAACTGATTTGACCTTGCTTCACATTCGGCTTTAATCAAATAAAGTTCATCTACTGCAAGACCGCAAAATGCATAGCTTCCTATTGTACCCGCATAGTTTCCTTTGAAATTGTAAAATCCATTTGCATTTTTTTTGTAATACAGTGTCTTCCTCAAATCACCTCCGTTGTACTGTTCAAACAGTACTGTGTCGACAAAAGATTTTGTTCCCGTAAATATGCCACCTGATGACGCCATACCACTATGAAAGATAACTTCCTTATTCATTAATTCAAATGGAATTGCCGCTGTTGGCGACACCATCCTATAATCAATAAGATCCTTTTGGATCGCTAAGGAAAGATTCGCATAGTTTAAGGCTTCACTTACATTCCCCATGTAGAGGAACACCCTGGCCAGTACAGCATAAGCGGCAGCTTTGGATGGTCTCGTCTTTTTGAGCGGCAGATTGGGGAGCAGACCAGCCGCATCCCGAAGATCTTTGGTGATTTGCAAAAAAGTATCTTCCAGATTAGTACGTTGAAAGTTAACATTGATATCTGAGGTCGTACGAAGTGGGATGCCAAGCTCGTTCTTTGCAGTACCAGCTTCATAAGCCTGCGAAAACTCCTGAGCCAGCCAGAATAAATTCCATCCCCTGTGAAACAACGCCGTTCCCTTGACCAAATCCCTTTCCGAATTTGACATACCGTCTAAATCTGCCTGATCAACGTTATCCAAAACGATATTTGCATACATAATCTTTTTGTAGCTTTCGGTCCAGTCTGTCAATTTAGTCTGTTCGTTATTCAAAAGATAAACATCACTTAATTCTGCCGCCAAACTCTTCACGTCTTTATCGTTCATAAAATAATAGTCAGAGGCGACATCCATCCCGATCGGAAAGCTGCGTACGGTATAGAGCTCATAATCCATTAAAGCCTGTAGATCTTTCAATGTTTTGGGAACTGCCAATGAACTTTTGGATTTCTCATCCAAGAATTTATTACATCCTACCACTATTATCAACAAGCAGCATAGTATAGTTGAAATTATGTTTGTCTTCATCGTATTAAAATTGAGCGTTTATACCTAGTGAAAATTGCGAGGGAATCCGCATAGTAATTCCATTTGGATCCAAATCTAGCTTGGTCGCCTTCCAGATCACACCAAGATTGCGGGCATAAGCCTGTAAGGAAATACTTTTGAAATAGCCCAGTTTGGGTTTCAGGCGGTAGATCAAGCTAATATCCTGCAAAGTGATGTTATCACCTTTCTCGACCAAAATGTCGGAGTTCATATAAAACTGATCCCTGTTGGAATTCAATGGGTAATTGAATGCAGGAACATTAGTCGTCGCCTCATCACCCGTTTTTTGCCATCTTTTATAATAATCGCTGTGTAGCGGGATATTAGAGGATAAGGAGGAATAATTGACGGATTCTCTTCTAAAAAAATAATTGAAACGATAAGCGATGTTGATACCGGCTTCCCAAGCACCGAAAGTAAAACTGTTTCTGATACTCCCAAACTGTTCAGGAAGTGCAGATCCATGGAATACCAGATCTTCAAGAGAAACTTTGGACCTTAAATCGGCGTAATTGGAATAAGGCTGTCCGTTTACACTAAACTGAGGATTACCGGCATCAGCTGTGAGTCCCATAAACCGGTAACTGACTAGATTATAAGCAGCATAACCCTCTATTGGTGTAAGCGATTGGCCCGAATTTACCATATCAGCATTCACGTTTGACCGATAGCTATAGTTCATAATCCGGGTTTTATTGGACGAAAATAACCAGGTGGTACGCCATTGCAACGGGGCATCGATGTTGAGCGTATTGAGCTGTACTTCCCAGCCCTGTGTACGCAGGCTTGCGGCATTTCTTTTTAAATAATCGACACCTACAGTTGGATCAACATTCACAATGGCGATCAAATCGGTTGCTTTTTTATTGAAGTAAGCTACCGATCCAGTCACTCGATTGTGCTTTAGGCCAAAGTCGAGTCCAAAATTTAACTGGCTTACATCCTCCCATCGCAGGTCTGGATTGGGCGGATTATTGACATAGGCATTGGTGAATCCCCCCAGTACACCGGGACTGGAGTTATAGGTTATGGTCGTCTGTGCAGGAACTGAATTGTTTACATTTCCACTTTTTCCGTAGGTCGCCCGTAAGATTAAGTGCGGCATCCAAGCCCAGTTATAGAAACTTTCGCGATCGACATTCCACATACCACCAATTGACCACAGCGGTTTCCATCTATTGTTGGTATTTACACCGAACAGATTTGATGCATCACGACGTGCGCTTGCTGAAACTGTATACTTTTTGAGCAGATTATACGATCCGTTGAAGAAAACGGAGACAAAACGGTCTACATTACGTTCATCATTAAAGTTATACCAGATCGTATTGCTTCCAAGGCCAGCGTAGTAAGTAAAAATTGTGCGATAATCAACAGGTTGGGATATGTTGAGTTCATTGTCGTATCCGTACTGCCGATAAGTGTGCAGTAGCCCCCGATTGTCCCTTACCTCCCCACCTATCAACACATTCAGATCGCCCAGGCTAGATTGTTTATCGTAGGAAATCTGTGCCCGCATATTGTGACCATACTGTCTGTTTGAGGTTTTATCTAAAATATCACCCAGTGGAATAGGGCGCTCGATTACATTTCCTTTTAACTGGCTATATTTATTGATGAGATCGCGCACATAAAATGAGTTATGATCCATCCGATCCTCGAGGAGGCCATTCGATGTAAAATACTGGTACCGCAATTCAGACCGCAGCCCTTTTATCCATTCATACGCTGCTGCAAGGTCAAATTTCAGCACATTCGTATTATCCGTCTTATCCAATAGTTTCTGATCTGCCAAGGGATAATACGACCAATCCAACAATTTGCCTTCGCCCAGCGTATCCAGAAAACGACTTCTGTAGTTCTGCTCCAATCGACTCGGATTGCCATCGCTATCCAATAGCCGCGAATAAGGATAAGCTAGCCCAGCACTTCCGATTGCTAAGGATGAAATACCATTGTTGGTCACTTTATTTGCATTGAACTGCATTCCCCCCGTAAGTACCAATTTAGAAATCGGTCGCCAGGTCTGCTCTGTACGAAGTGTAAACCGACTATTTTCATTGCCAACGATATTACTCCGTACTTTATCAAAGCCGACCGACCAGATGGAAGCCAGCTTCTCACCACCTGTACTCAGCTGAACATTATACTGTTGATTAATTCCTTTTTGGCGCAGGTATCTGGCAATATCCCCACGCAAGTCTCCTTGAGCAATCGTATTCAATTGAGTTTCCAAGGTCGAGTCATCAATAAGTTTATTTCGGTGATCGTTCAACAGCTCAACTACGGGACTGACTACAGGATTATAGATCTTATTATTGAGCGTATTATCGTAATAACCTTGATTAAAGAGAAATCGCTCCGCCTCGATATAGGTTGAATTGGCTACCTGCGACCGGTAGTAGGGATCCTCCCTATCAACAACAGAGATATTGCTCGTTACCGAAAGACGGACCGGCATATCAAATTTCCCTTTCTTTAGCGTAATTACGACCACGCCATTGCCAGCCTTAGCACCCCAAATAGACGTCGCAGCAGCGTCTTTCAATACGCTAATATTTTCCACATCATTGGGATTAATATCATTGATATCGCCCTCATAAGGAAAGTTATCCACCACAATCAATGGACCTTTGATGGTTTCGGTAATCGTACTCAGGCCCCTGACCATAAAATTGCTCGGATTGCCACCACGTTTATCAAAAAGTATGGCACTACTCAGTCCATCCAATCTATTGAGGATATTAGAACCTATCTGTCTATCCAGTTCCTTTTTCCCGATCAGGTCAAAAGCTCCGGTTGCTCTCTCTTTGGGTAGGGTCTGATAACCTGTCGATACCTGTACCTCTTCCAATTCATTGACCAGAGGTGTGAGGTATACCAACCAACTATGTCGGTTTAGCGCTTCCAGCGATAGGGTATCAGGGTGATAACCAAGGCGTCGAAAAACAAGACAGCTTATATGTCCTTTCAGTAACAACTCTCCTTTTGCATCCGTGGCTCCGAAAGCCTTTCCTTCGCAATCTTTAATAGATACAGCAGCAATAGGCAGTTTTGTATCGCGATCCTGAACCCGGATTGACTGTCCCTGTGCGAATGTTTTCAAACAAAGTACGACACAGATCAACACGACTAAAAGATATTTTTTCATCGTATCAGCTCCTTTCCATGCTCGGCTACATAACCGTAGCGCGTCAATTTCATTACACTACCACTGTCTTTAAATCCATCCTGTGTTAAGACGAACATGATCATCTTCCGCCTTTCAAGTGATAAAGTCAGTCCCTGTACTGCAAATGCCTGTTTCAATTGGTCTATATCGCTGAGATTATCGGAAAGCGGTAAGTCTATCCTTTCATCAAGCCCTGTTTCATCGATCATAAAGGGCAATACCGAGAAAGACCTCAGGTTAAACAGATTGGGGATATTTTTTATTTCTACGCCAATAAATGCATTCTTTGGCTTATCGTTTCCAAGCTGTGCCTTTTGCAAAAACTTGCCGTCTGAGCTCCCATCGTTCTCCACCAGACCGTTCAATATGACCGTTGGTACCTTAGCCAATTCCTTACTTTGGCGAGGCTTTTTACCATCAGCACGGCGCATCACCAGGCATTCAACATCACGTAATTGATAAGATGCTTTCATTCCGAGATAGAAATTGAGGTCGCTTTCCATTTTTTTGTAAACGGTATAATCATTCCATACCGCTGGGCTTACCGATTCGTAAGTATATTTCCAGAAATTCCGATCCTGCTCCAATCTGTGGATTATACTATCGGGACTTTTTATTTCGAGTATCCGTCTAGCGCGAATCTTGGAAAGGCCGGCAATATAATTTTGAGCATCTTGCAATGCGATACCATATTGCATAAATACATTGAGATTGGGTACAACGAGGTGCTTATACTGATGCGTGGAGTCCACCGTAAAACTGCTTGCCTGCGATATCCCCTGACCATAGGGCAGTAAGGTGCTATAATAATAATTGTGGATCTTAGCATCATAATAAGGTTGCAATAACGGCTGGTCAAATGAGAGTACTTTGGCCGCTACAGGCACTGCGTTTCGGTCTTTGATCATCTGCTTTAAAGCAAGCGCATTTAGTTCACTCGGCATTGCTAGTGCACGTACCACACCATTGTTGTCAATACAGACTGTAAATGGGATTGCGTCTTTATCAAAAAACTTGGTCAGCAGCTTGTCGTTGACAATGGAGGAAAACCTATTAGCCAATCCATGGGTTTGTATAAACTCACTTTTGCCAATAAATTTCTCTACGGCAACACGATCTTGGTAAGTAACTGAAAGTACTTTGACCTGGCTGTCCATATCGTCCTGCAATTTATAGAGACTAGGGAATGAGGCTATACATGAGGAACACCAAGTAGCCCAGAAATCTAGAATAATCAGTTTCTTATTCTTATAGTCGCGGAGCGTCAATTGTTTAGATCCAGCCTGATGCCCTACGACATTAAGCTGTATATCCCAAAGAGCCTGCGGGATAGTATCCCCTATTTTGAGATGTTTGATTAATAGCCCATCGGCCCCGCTTTCCTTGCGGGGCGTCTGAGCTGATAAACTAAACATAGAAACTAAAAGGTATAAAATCACTAATACCGTGACCTTAAGTATTTGAATATATAGCAGTGTGCTGCTATTGGATTGTAGTTTTAATTTTTTCATCATTTCAGGAATTGATATTGGATGAGGATACGCGCCGAAAGAAATCGGAAATCGCTTTGGAAGTATCTATCGATTCTTTGTGTAGCTCGATAGAAATAGATACCTTACCAAGATCCAATTGAGTCGTATGGATCATTAAATAAGCTATCAGGACGCGGAGAAGTTCGACGGAAAATTCAAACAATTGCGGATTATCTTTCGTTTTTTCGTTATCAACCGTATCGGGATGCAAAACAACGATATAGTCTTTGATTGTACTTAGAGGATACTTATCCCAAAAGTCTTGAACATTTTTCACAGGATCATATCCTGATCTATGAGTTTCATAAATTACCAAATCCAGTAGAATTAGGTGAGCGTAATTAGATCTCATTCTTTAGATTTTTAATGGCGAGTTTAGAGCATACCTATTCCAGTTCGACTGAATCGGTTACTTTTTAGGCCGTAAACCGCCCGTAA
Source organism: Sphingobacterium sp. UBA7253 (assembly GCF_002472745.1). Taxonomy (NCBI): domain Bacteria; kingdom Pseudomonadati; phylum Bacteroidota; class Sphingobacteriia; order Sphingobacteriales; family Sphingobacteriaceae; genus Sphingobacterium; species Sphingobacterium sp. UBA7253. The sequence continues at coordinate 27,640 of NZ_DKSP01000072.1, forward strand.
TAAAATTGGTTAATTGGGATAGCTAGAATTCTAGTGAATGGATATGACTCGGTATATAGTTGGGCATCTCGAATTCCATAGCTGATGTTACCAGATCATTGCTGGCGAAATCAAACCGAGCTACTCGGGAGATTTGAAGATGTTTTTTGTGATTTGTTTCTTTTGTTTCATAGCTCTAATTTAATAGAGCCTCAATGTCTAATTATTAATTAGGCCGAGGCTACTGAAAGTTCGAGCTCCCGGTGGTAATCGGGGGTAGTTGCCTACCAGACACAATCAGTAAGACCTCGGCCCAACAATATATATCATTGCACCGAGGTGTCTACTTACCACTCGTGTCCTAATCAATTACCACATTGCTCGAACGAGATCTTACAAGTAAACACCTTCTAACTTCCTCAACGGAATAGAAAAGTGAAAATACAGCTTATTTACGTCTTAATCATATATAGTTTTATTTCTATAGTTGCAACTATAGACAAATATAGTAATAACTATAGACATTGCAAAAAATATTTTGCCATGACCAAGAAATCCCAATATGAGCTTGAAATTGTAAAAAACAGCATACAGATCCGAAATAGTTACAATAAATCACAATCATATTTTGCGATGTTATTAGATGTGACAGATGGATATATTGGAAACATTGAGAATCCAAATCGGCCGGAAATGTACACCCATGATCAAATTAATGCAATTGCTATTGATCTTGGAATATCACCACGATTATTTTATCCTGATATAGCCATCGATCAGCCATTACCAAAAAGAGATGCTCAAGCGAAATTAGAAAGAACCAACCTAATCAAATTAGGCGTAGACAATTTGATTAACTCTAATTTCTTCGATTCAAAAAAATCAATTAAAGAAATCATAGTAGAACTTAATCAACAGGATTCATATTTAAAACTAGATCTCACTAATAAGGATTTAACTGATGTACTTCGACCTATTGCCAAGTTAAACACTTTGAAAAGTGTAAAGGTTGGGACAAGAAATTATTATTACAGCTTTTAAATATTTCTTATAAATCATGGTAAGAGGAATTCTAGTAGATCTAGCTATTTATTTTACTTCTAATCTAATATTATTTATATTTGGATATGTAATCAAATATTTTGTAATTAGCCATTATGAATTCATCTCTTTCAATTCCTACGATTTCAAACATAACAAATTTAAGAAATAGAGTTAATAAACTTTACATTCCTAAAACTAAGCCATTAATCCCTTTATTTGAAGTAATCAGCAATAGTATTCACGCTATTTTTGAGAGAAATGAAACAGATAAAATTGATGGGAAAATTATCATTAAATTAGTAAGAAATGGTGCTGCAGATCTGCTGAAAGAATCAAATAATATAGACAGTTATCCAATCAAATCCTTCGAAGTGATTGATATTGTAAATTAAAGCAGGCAAATATGGCGACAAACAGAGAAAATATATACATTCCATTGGAGGATGTAGAAAGCGAACACTGTGCATTAATCGTTGAAAAGGGATTGGCACAGGTAAAAGGCGTAGAAACCCATAAAGTAGAGCTGAACAACCGAAGGGCAGCGATTACAGTAGATAGCAATGAAACCGTAGGCGAGGCTGTTAAGGCAATTAAAGATTTAGGTTACGGAGTT